>JAUVLT010000053.1 GCA_030600605.1 Mycoplasmatota bacterium | reverse complement strand
GAATTAATACAAATATAATGAATAATTATTTTTGTTTACATTATAAACATTGAGTGTATAATGAAAAATGGTGAGAAATATGGAGTTATTTGTCTTTACAATTTCAATTCTTGTGCTTGCTTATGGTGTAGGATATATGTTTAATAAAATTAATTTACCAAAATTACTAGGCTACTTGTTAGTGGGCTTAATAATCGGTAATTTCTTTAACTATGACTATTTAGTTACTGATCATATGGTTCAAATTGTTACTAGTTTTGCCTTAAGTATTATTTTGCTTAAAGCAGGTCTTGGTATTGAAAAAGCAATAATTAAAAAGATTGGAATTAGAGTATTATTACTTGGTACTATTCCCAATATTATTGAGGCTTTAGTGCTAACAGTAATTAGCTTCTACTTCTTACATTTTGGAATATATGAAGCTTTTATGTTTGGATTCATAATTAGTGCTGTCAGTCCAGCTGTTGTTATTCCTTCGATGTCAAAACTAATGGATGATGGATATGATAAAGAGGTAACGACTTTAAATTTAGCAGCAACTAGTTTTGATGATGTTGTTAGCCTTACATTATTCAGTGTATTTTTAGCTCTTTACTTAGGAAATGGAAATACAATATCACTATTACTTCTTGCTCCAATTGGTATCTTGTTAGGTGCTATCGTTGGAGGAATAATTGGGTTTTCATTAGGCAAACTATTGCACCATACAAAAAACATTAAAATTCAAATAATTCAATTTATCATTGTTATTGGAATTGCTATTTCATTAAAACAATACGGGCACTATCTTTTTATTATAGAAATGATTGCGATAATGACACTTGGTTATTATTTAAATGATACAAATATAGAATTAGGCGTTTATCTGAAAAAATATACAAATACAATTTGGACCTATGCTCAAATATTACTATTCTTTACAATTGGATTTTTAGCTGATATTTCAATAATAGGTGATTATTTAATTATCGGGATTAGTATTATTATGTTAGGACTTATTGGAAGAACATTAGGAGTTATTATAGCCCTTCATAAATCGAAATATACTTATAATCAAAAACTATTTTCGGTAATCGGAAATATACCAAAAGCAACTGTCCAAGCTGCGCTTGGAGCAGTTCCACTAAGCTATGGAGTAGCAAATGGTAATATCATTTTAAGTTTAAGTGCTCTAGCAATAATATTTACAGCTCCAATAGGACTTCTACTTATTGAAATATTTAGTATTAAATTATTAAAAAGAGAACCATTAAAAGCAAATTAAAAAAATGTCAAGAGCACTTGTTCTCGACATTTTTTTATGATGATATTTTTTACTTTTTTCCAAAAAATTCATATATTTCATAATTCTGTTCACATTCAGTTGATAATTCTCTGTTAATATACAACCCTAGGTTAGTATGTTATAATTACTGAAGGTGATAATATGATTAAAATATTAATTGTAGAAGATGATTTACTATTAAGAGACTTAGTTATTAGAGTCTTAAAACGTAATAATTTCAAGACGTTTGAAGCGAGCGATGGAATCGCTGCTTTAGATGTATTTGATAAAGAAACCATCGATTTAGTTATTACCGATATTATGATGCCTAATATGAATGGTTATGAACTTGTAAATTCTTTAAGATTAGTTAACCAAAATATCCCTATTTTAATGATTACTGCTATGGACCAATATCGTAACAAAGAAATAGGATTTTCGATTGGAATCGATGATTATATGGTTAAACCTATTGATATTAAAGAAATGGTTTTACGCGTTAATGCTCTTCTTCGAAGATCAAAAATAGCAAATGAACGTGAAATAGTGTTAGAGAATACTATTCTTTATTATGATGAACTAAGAATAACAAGTAAAAATAAATCATTAATTTTACCTCAAAAAGAATTCTATCTGTTATATAAACTTTTGTCTTATCCTAATAAAATTTTCACAAGAATGCAATTGATGGATGATATCTGGGGAATGGACTCAGATACAAGTTGGCGAACAATTGATGTTCATATTAATCGATTACGTGAAAAAATAATGGAATTCTCTGATTTTGAAATTATTACAGTAAGAGGAATTGGATATAAGGCGGCGAGAAATAATGAAAAATAAAATTTTTTATAGATTATGGTTTAGATTAGTTACTTTTGTATTTACAACAATGGTTCTTTCTTCCTTTTTAGTAGGTTTTTCTGCTTTTATTCTGATTAATTTTGATATCATTAACGTTAGTGAACGTAAATCTGCGGGAGTTATTGCTTTCTTTGTTTTCATGAGTGTTATTCTAGCTACTCTACTAGCAGGATTTATCGGAAAAAGATTTCTTAATCCAATATATGCTTTAAATAAAGCAACAAAAGATATCACAGAAGGTAATTTTGACATTTCTCTTCAAAGCAGTTCTCGTGGCGAGATTGGAGAACTAAACACTAATTTCAATAAAATGGTCAGAGAACTACAAAGCAATCAAATGATTCATAATGATTTTATTACAAATGTAAGTCATGAATTTAAAACTCCACTTTCAACAATTTTAGGTTACGCAACACTCCTTCAAGATGAAGAATTATCTATTGAAGAACAAAAAGAATACATTAATAAGATAATAATAAGTACAAAAAGGCTGTCGTTACTATCTTCAAATATTCTAAAATTATCAAAACTTGAAAATCAAGAAATTGTAGTTAATCAAAAAGACTTTCACCTTGATGAACAAATACGAAACGTCATTTTAGAATTAGAAAGTGAATGGTCTAAAAAATCAATAATCTTAAATGTATCCTTAGAAGAAGCGTCTTTTTATGGAGATGCAAATTTAATTTCTCAAATTTGGTATAACATTCTTTATAACGCCATAAAATTTAGCAATAATAAAGGAACTATCACAATATCACTAGAAAACAAAGACAATAGTATTATTGTTATAATAGAAGATAATGGAATCGGAATGACTGAAAACACGCAAAAGTGTATATTTGATAAATTTTATCAACAAGATTCTTCAAGGGGATTACTTGGAAATGGACTAGGATTAGCAATTGTAAAACGAATTGCCGAATTGAGCAATATAACAATTGAAGTAGAAAGCATTGAAAACGAGGGTAGTAAATTCATGTTTTTCTTAGCAGAAAAAGAAACTTAGATGAAAAAAGAATTATCAAACCATTATGGTGTTGATAATTCTTTTTTACTTATATATATTTTGTATTCTTTTATTAATTTCAATCCAAGATAAGGAATGAATATTACTGTGTATGCTATTGCATCACGAGGCTCAGCCACTATTATTATATGAACAAAAATTAGTGTATACGCTAGATAGGACCATCTATGCAACTTCTTCCAAGTTGGATACTTATACATACTACGTATTTTTGAAAACGAAGTAATAAATAACGGAATCATAATTACAAATGCAGTAAGTCCAATCCAGTATTCAATCTTACTTAAATCACTAAATAATTCAATAACATAATTTGTTGCATGTGGCATTATGAATATAAATCCTAAGATTGAATATTCTTTTCTAATTGTCATCAACTTCTTACTTATAGTAGATTTCTTCTTTAGTGCTCCTGTAAACATTACAATAAATAGAAAACTTAAACCAATATAACCATGAACAAACATTTCCATTATCTTAATTTGATCTATCAAGAAAAGTGAAGCAATACTTAGTATTGTTGCTGCTACATACAATTTTACACTATGTTTACGTATTCCCTTTCCAAAAAAATATGCTAATATTGTTAATGCAACCGCGATAAGTGCTACTTTCATAAAATCATCTCCTGTTTTTATTTTCCTAAAAAGGATTATAGTTAATAAGTGACATGTTGTCATAATTATATATGACATTATGTCATTATGTCAAGAAAAATGATTTATTTAATTATTCATAACTATAATAATGCAAAAGATAACCAAAATTAGGTTATCTTTTGTTTGCTTTCAATTATGAAAAGTATACCTATTATGTATAGAGGTACGATCATTAAGAAGATTATAAACAAACTCTCAGGTAAATGTGTAAGAAATTGGAAAACGAAAAGAAAAATAGTATTTATGATAATCGTTGTAACACCTATGTAAAGTTCGTTTTTCCAAAAGTACTTAACAAAATATATTAGGCTTACTCCTGGTAGAGAGGTTATTATAAACCCACCAAATCTCTGTAGTATACTTCCCTCAAGTTGAAATACATCTGTTGCCATTACAATCATGAATACTCCTATGAAAATTAGAAATATTTTTCCTGCTTTAACGGCTTTTTTTCTCATAACTCTTTAACTACCTCCTTTATCCAAAGGGCTAAATTTTTACTAGCTAAGTTAGCCATTTTGACAACATTTTCATGTGAGTGTTTCATTTTTTGAATTCCTGTTGCCATATTAGTAATAGTTGCAAAAGCTAGTGTATTGATGCCAAGGTAATTACTGACAATCGTTTCTGGAACTGTCGACATACCAATAGCATCACTGCCCATTGCTTTTATCATTCTTATTTCTGCTTTTGTTTCATAATATGGTCCCATAAATCCTGTATAAGTTCCCTCAACATATTCAATATTGAGTTTATGTGCTTTCTCTTTGGCAAGTTTTCTTAATTCTAAGGAATAAGGTTCTGTCATATCTGGAAATCTCGGCCCAAATCTTTCATCATTTTTACCAATTAAAGGATTAGTTGGCATTAGATTAATAAAATCATTTACCACCATAATACTTCCTGGCTTAACTTTTTCAGTATTAATTCCTCCACAAGAATTAGTTAAAATTAAGTTTTTAATTCCTAGTAATTTAAAAACATATATTGGAAAAGTAATCTCTTTCATCGTATATCCTTCATAATAGTGAAATCTACCACTCATGAGCAATACTTCTTTTCCTTCTAATTTCCCATATATTAATTTAGATACATGACCCTTCACAGTACTAATTTGAAAATTCGGAATATCTTCATAAAGCATTTCTACTTTATCATATAATTCATCCATAATACTAGTTAATCCACTACCAAGTATAATTGCTGTCGTGGGATTCCCTATATATTGTGTTTCAATATATTTTTTTGCTTCTAATGCTTTATTATACATATTTCCACCTCTTTTTTATTATAACAAAAAAAACGCTTCATTAGAAGCGTTTTTAACTTATCTTTACTCTATTTCTTCTCTACTATGGCTCCTAAATAATCAATCAAATGTGATATTCTCTTATATACTAAGAAAGTAATAAGATACACTAATGAAGACAATACTATATTAAAAGGAATAGCTGCGTACAAAATATACTTTGACATATAATTCTCAGTTGTTACCCCTGGAATAATTGATAACATCCCGACTAATGGTTCTACAGCCCCATTAAAATAAAACTCAATATAGAAATCAATTACAAATAAATAATTCGCCATAACTGCTACAAATACCCAAGCAAAAATGCCCCATAAGCTCGCTATTATTGCACCCTTTTTAGTTTTCATTTTTCTATATATAATTGATGATGTTAATACTGTTGATAATCCAATAATTAAATCAATCACCTCACCAGCTCCTGCAGTTGTCGAAAACGGTAACTTAATGATGGTTCTAATAAAAATAATTGCTGCCCCACCAATCGGTCCTAAGATAAATCCCCCAATAATTGCTGGTAAATTAGAAAATTGGATATCTAAAAAACTAGGAAAAATAAATGGTAAAGGAAACTTTAAAGTAAAATAAAATAATACCGATAAAGCGGATAAATTTGCAATAATTACAATCTGTAAAACTTTACTATTTCTCATAATATAGTTCCTCCTTAAAATAAAAAAAAGCTAACGAATTAGATCATCGTTAGGCATCAAATAAAAAAGGATATAAAAATATCTTCTTTCATCTAGACTATACTATCGGTATAGGAGTTACACCTATTCATGCGTCTTTATCACGCTCGCGGACTTTACCGCCGGTCGGGAATTTCACCCTGCCCTGAAGATTAATTCACTTGTATTATAAATTAGTTTTTATAATCTGTCAATTAGAATAAGAAAAAAGTGCCGAAGCACTTTCTATTATTTCATTGGTTTAATATTCCAAATTTCTGTAGCGTACTGTTTTATCGTTCTATCACTTGAAAAATAACCACTTTTGGCAATATTAATAATACATGATTCTGTCCATTTATCTTGATCTTTATAATAGCTATTTGCTCTTTCATGGGCTAATTTGTATCCCTCAAAATCTTGAAGAACGTAATAACGATCTTTAGTTAATAATTTATCTTTTATTTCTACAAATTCTTCTTTTTTTACATTATCAAAGAACCCATTTGTTAATTGATCTATTACTAATCTTAAATCCTTATTTTGATTATATATTTCTCTTGGGAAATATGTTGATCCGCCATTCAATAAATTAACTTCGTTACTTGTTAATCCGAAGATAAATATATTATCTTCTCCAACTAGGTCAGCTATTTCTACATTTGCTCCATCTAAAGTTCCTAAAGTAAGTGCTCCATTCATCATAAACTTCATATTCCCAGTTCCACTAGCTTCTTTTGAAGCTGTTGAGATTTGTTCAGAAATATCACAAGCTGGCATAATAAGTTCTGCATATGTTACATTGTAATTTTCAACAAAGACTACTTTTAATAAATTATTTGTTTCTTCATCGCTATTAACTTTTTTAGCTATAGTATTTAATAGTTTTATTATTTTCTTTGCATAGAAATATCCTGATGCAGCTTTTGCTCCAAAGATAAAACTATGAGGATAATAATTATCTTTAAAGTTTTCATCTGTTTTTAATTTGTTGTAAACATACATTATATGGAGTGCATTCATTAACTGACGTTTATATTCATGCATTCTTTTTACTTGTATATCAAAGATAGAAGTAGGATCTAGTTTTATTCCTTGCTCTTTGTATATACGTAAAGCTAATGCTTCTTTTCTCTTGAGTTTCATATCTTTTATTAGTTTAATATATTTTTTAGTTTTAGCTTTTGAATATAGTTTTTCTAATTCATTTGGATCTTTCACCCAAGAATCGGAAACAGTGTCTAATATTTTAGATAATTCCGGATTAGAATGAAGTAACCATCTACGATGTGTTATTCCGTTTGTTTTATTGTTGAACTTTGTAGGATAAAGATTATTGAATTCTTTCATTTCAATATTCATTAAAATATCTGTATGAAGAGCAGCAACACCATTAACACTAAATGATCCAACTATTGCAAGATGAGCCATTCTTACTCTGTTATGAGCAATTATTGCTAGTTTATTTATTAATTCTTGATTATATTCTTTTTCAATTAACATAGCACAGAAACGACTGTTAATCTCTTCAATAATTTGATAAATCCTTGGTAAAACAGGTTGAAAAATATCAACTGGCCATTGTTCAAGTGCTTCTGATAATATTGTATGGTTAGTATAAGCACAAGTTTTAGTTGTAATATCCCAAGCATCATTCCAACTTAATTGATGATCATCAACAAGTAATCTCATTAATTCAGCAACAATTAATGATGGATGAGTATCATTGATTTGGAAGACTAGTTTCTCAGGTAAATTAGTATATGTATTATATTTTTGATAATGTTTATCTAAAATACTTTTAATACCAGCTGCGCTAAAAAAGTATTGTTGTTTTAGTCTTAAAACTTTTCCTTCTTTGGTTGCATCATCAGGATATAAGAATCCACTAATATTACGAATTGATGTATCATAAGTAAAAGCGTCTGTATCTTCAGGAAATGTGTTAGTAGGTTCTGCATTCCATAGTCTTAAACTAGTAACAACACCGTTATCGTTTCCAACAATTGGAATATCATAAGGAATTGCTTTAATTATTTCATTAGGATAATAAACAGCTTCATTATTTTCAAAAGAAACATATCCTCCAAATGGAATATTTAAGCTTTCTTCATCTCTTCTAACTTCCCAAACATATCCATCCTTTAACCAATCATCAGGTTTTTCAACTTGATATCCATCTTCAATTTTTTGTTCAAAAAGACCATAACGATATCTTATTCCATTTCCAAACCCCGGATAACTTAAAGAAGCTATTGAATCTAAAAAACAGGCTGCAAGTCTTCCGAGACCTCCATTACCAAGTCCTG
>JAUVLT010000076.1 GCA_030600605.1 Mycoplasmatota bacterium | reverse complement strand
ATCAGTTAGCTTTAAAAGCTCTTCTTGTAATTCCTTTTTACTTTCTTTTTCTTCTTCTCTTTGTTTTTTTCTCTCTTCAGAGCGAGATTGTATTTCTTCAAGCTCTTCGGATGTTGGAACTTCTCTCTCTGTTCCATCTTGCAATGTAATAGTTTCCATAAATTTTAAATTATATTTAATTGAATATTATCTGTATTTAATAATCCTACTCCCTTTAATCCTGTTTCAGTAAGTTTTTCCATTTCTTTTGCATTTTGTATTTTAAATTTTTCTATTATAGCCAGTCCTCTTTTTAATCGCTTTTCATTCCAGTTAAAAACTGTTGAGCCATCTTTAAAGTCATAACAATAATAAATTTGTCCTTTCTCTTTAACCTTTCTGATATCGTATATCATATTAAATTATGCTTATTAAATAATTCCTTTTTTTTATTTTCGTCTAAATATAAATTACTTAATCGTTTTAATTGTTCTCTTAATAATATAATACCATTTATTGTTCCTCTTGCAAACAAGACCTGCTCCATATTACCTGCTTCTTTAATTGCATAATTACCTTGGGCGTTTATAATATTATCAGCTATGAAATCAAAGTCTTTTAATATTAAATGTGCCTTGCCAAATAATTCTTTTTGCTTATCTGTTGTCAGTTTGCTTAATATATCATTATTCTCATTCACAAAATCTAGTGTAACACCTTTTAATTCCTCTCTAACTAAATCTATAATGTCAATTTCTTTTTTCTTTTTAAATAAATCTTTAATCATATTACTTTAACATTTGATTTAACGCTGGTTGCTTAACGCTTGCTCCAATTTCTTGTCCTATTTTCCCGCCTACTGGTTCTTGTCCTTCCATTGGTAGCATTGGCGGTGCATTCTTATTAAAAAACTTATCAGGGTCTTCTTTAGATAATACAGCCCATCTCACTTTAGCATTTTCCCAATTTATTGCTTCACGTCCAAATAATATTGTTGCGTCATTAAGATTTTGTTTATACATCACCATATCAAGTTCTCCACTGCTTTTTTCTGTTGGTGTTATATTTATATACCAAGTAGCTTTTATCTTTGCTAATTCTTTTGGATGAATATATGTAATTTTAACTTGCTTATCTGGTTCGCTTAAAAAGTCTTCTTCAGCCTTTACTTGTTCGGTTGTTATTTGATTTGGCATTTCAGTATCAAACTTAATCATTCTTTGTCCTTTCTGTCCGTTATCTAGTGTTGTTTCAGCTGTAATTGTTCTGTAAACATCTTTAATGCCTTTTTTTACATTATCAACTTCTGTGTCAATAGGTTTAGTCCAGTTTGCTAATATGTTTTGTATTCTTAACCACGCTAACTTTCTTTCCATATTTACTACACCAACTACTAATAATCCTAATTTCATCATCTGTTGTTTTTTAAGTTCCATTATTTCTGTTGCTGTTTGTTGTCCTGTTGTTTGTTGTCCCGAAAAAGATGGAGATACTGTTTTTTCATCTATTATTTTTTTAATCATCTCAAACGCTGAAAATTCTGCAGGTGTTACGCCGTTTGCTTCTCCTATAGGTTGTAAAGCGTTTGGTTCAATGTCTGATGTTATAGTTCCTGGTAAAAATATATCTTTACTAATAATTTTACTGCTTAAGTTTGCTAATGGTGGCATAAAAGACTTTCTAGTCTTTAATATCATTAATTTAAGAAATTCATCTAATACCGCTTGGTCTGTTTGTGTTTTAGCAGGTGTTGATTTTCCATAAGCAAAGGATTTTCTTATTGGTTCTGCTATACCTTTAACGATTGTGTATTCTCCTGACGGACTGATTGCTGTTAAAGGAAATTCAATTGGCAACATCATTACTCCGTTAACTATAATCATAAATTCATTAGTCCACTTATCTTGATATTTAATTACTTCAACCATATCATTCTCCATCTCTTGCATTGTCCAATCTTCATATAGATTGTTATCTGTTTCTGTTTGTAGTTTTCTTATTTTTCTTGGAACATACTGCCATCTATCCCAATTCTGATATATACTTTTTGCTTCTTCGTAAGATATTATGTCGTGGAAGAATATAAACGGCTGTTTATCCATTTCAAACTCTTTAATATTCCCAAGATATACTTGAGTATTTGTTAATAAGTTTACTTCACACTTACCTGTTGTGTCTTTAAACTTTGTCTTCCAATCAATATCTTCAACTTTTACTCCCTCTGACCATTTTAATTCTGATATCTCCTTTTCAGCCATTATACTTTCAACCCATTGCTCTTCTATAAAGCAAGTGCCTTGATCAAGTAATTCTTTATATATTAAAACTTTTTTATCATCATATATTTCCATTGTTCTACTTTTTCTAACCATATCTTCCATATTCTCTCCCAACTCTCTTATAGGCATATCAAACTTATCAAACGGCTCTATGTTAGGCTCTAAGTTATAATTAAGCAACGCTGATAACAATGTAACCACTTTCTCTTGTGTTGTTCCTGTGACAATTCTAGTATCACCTTTATTTTTCTTCGGAGGAGTATAAGAGTTAGCAGTTTTTGCGTTCTCTTCACACCAAGTATAATAATTCATCTCATTGAACTCTGAATGTTCTGCATTCCGTTGGTTGCTGGCTGCAGTTAATCTATCAATTAAAAAATCTCTGTAGGCTATCTCTTTCTCACTATATTCAACTTTAGGCACAGCAAGTGCTTTTTCTTCTTGTTTTGTTAAATCTTTATTTTCCATTTAACTTATTGTTTAATAATTTCTCTAAACATTTATTACAATAATAATTTTGCTTATACGCACTAAATACTTCCGCATATTCATAGCTGTTAGTCTTTTCATTTGGCACTTGTTTAATATCTCTTTTACATTTATAGCATTTTTTGTTTGGTTGTTTGTTCATATAAGGTCGTATTTATTGTATAGCTCTTCAGGCTCCTTTACTCTTTGTTGAATTTCCCTATGCCCAACTGCTAAATATCTGAATGCATCCGAAAAATGTGAACTCCAATCGTGATATGGTCTAGCTTTAAACTCTTGTCTTTTATCATCCCATTCTTTATGGTAATCTCTTAAAGCGTTTAAGCCTGCTTTACATTTTTCTTCATCAAACCAACATCTGTTTAAAATTCCTCTAACAGCGTTTATTCCATCTTCAATAGAAATCTTTTTAACTACATTAAATCTTACTCCTAGTTTAGCTGCAACTTCATATCTGCTCTTTCCTGTTCCTAACTCTCTTACTTCTATATCGTGTGGAGCATTATGACTTCCGTATATATAATTTAACTCTTCTCTTTTTTTATCTAATATGTTTACATAAAATGCTAATCCTTCTCCACTATTTTCATAACAATCTATAACTCTTATAGTGTTTCCAATATCTTGTGTAAACCAAATTGTAGTGCTATCTCCTATTCCTAAATCCCACCAAGTATTTACTTTTATGTTTTCATCACAAGGTAAATTAAGTATTCTTTTTTCTTTTTCTGCTCTTTGTATTAACTTACCATAATAACTTCCTTGCATCGGAGATTCAAAGCTACAATAAAACTCTTGTTGAAATTCTTCTTCTGGCATAACTGCTTTAGCATCTTTAAGTTCTTCTTTATCAATTAAACCTGTATCGTCTACACTCAATAACATTGTTAACCATTTCTTATCTGTTTTTGCATATTGATATAAATTATAAAAAGCATTTTTACCTTTAGGTGTCCCTATCCAAATTGCATACCCTTTATGGTCTGTTAAAGCTGGTCTAATAATTTCTGTAAAGATATTTTGTGGTTGTTGACTATACTCATCAAATATTACTCCCCATAATGCCATACCTCTCAATGCATCTGGGTTATCACTACCATATAAAATTATTTTACTACCGTTTATAAAATTAACTCTTAATTCACTTTCATTAAATATTACTCCATCTATTTTTTTAGTAGCTTCTTTTATTATATCCCAAGCTACATTTTTCGCTTGCTTGTAAGTAGGTGCTATAAAAGCATATTTACTTTTTTTTACTTTCATCGCATCTCTAACTAAATGATTTAAAGTAGCAGTTGTTTTACCACTTCTTCTGTGTGCTATTAT
>JAUVLT010000071.1 GCA_030600605.1 Mycoplasmatota bacterium | reverse complement strand
ACGTATATTGCCTTAAATAACAGTATGGGTGAATATTCTGTGTCGATAGCAATGGGAATAATTTTATTGTTAATTGCATTTGTTCTTCATACATTACTTGCTAAGTTTAGAGGTGATTTTTATGATTGAGATAAACAACTTATTAGTAAAATATAAAACAACAGAAATAAAATTTGATGATTATAAATTTATGAAAAATAAAGTTTCTGTGATTAGTGGTCGTAACGGTAGTGGGAAAACAACATTACTAAAATCTCTTTCTTCACTAATTGAATATGAAGGTAATGTTTCAGTGAATGGTGAAATTACATATAATTCTCAAGAACCAGTTTTATTTAATAGAACTGCTTATGAAAATATTATTTATCCTCTTATAATTAGAAAATTAGATGTAACTCTCTATCAAAAAACAATTAAAGAATATAGTGAAGTATTAGATATAAAACACTTATTAGACAAAAATGCTTTAAAACTATCATCTGGAGAGAAAATGAAAGTATCGATTATTAGAAGTATCATTTTTAATCCTGATATTGTGCTACTAGATGAACCAACAACTCATTTAGATTTAGAATCAATTAACGAGTTGTCAATTCTTATCAAGAAATTAAAAAATAAAATTACTTTTATTATTGTTAGTCATAACAAGACCTTTTTAGATGAATTAAAAGACGAGGAATACAAACTAGGAGGAAATCATGTTTATAGTGAAATCAATTGATGAAACAATCAAGATTATTAAAGATAACTTTGATGATTATATTTTAAGAAAAATGATAATAGAAGTAGAAGATTCTCTTAATTATATTAGTGCATGCGATATTTTATCATTAGAAAATGTTCCTCATTTTGATAGATCAATAGTAGATGGATACGCTGTCGATTTTAATAGTGTCAAATTAGCAACTAATGCTGCACCTTCAATTCTTAAACTTAATGGAGAAGTTTTGATGGGACAAGAAGCAAAATCAATTATTACAAGTGATTCAACGGTTTATGTTCCAACAGGAGGTCATCTACCAAAGGGTGCAAACAGTGTTGTAATGATTGAGAATACTGACAGACTAAATGATGAAATAATTGTAAATAAAAGTGTTAGTATTTGGGAAAATGTTCTTAAAATGGGTAGCGATATAAGTATTGGAACAAATATTATTAGTAAGAACACTTTGATTACTCCTTTAGTTATTGGAGCTTTAAAATCAATTGGAATAGAAGAAATCGAAGTATATGATTTTTTATCTGTTTCATTGATTTCTACAGGAGATGAAATAGTAAAAAATAAACAAAAATTAGAAATAGGAGAAATTCGAGATATTAATAGTTTTACAGTTAGTAATTACTTAAAAAATAAGAATGTTATTATTAATGATTCGGTTATTATTAATGATAATTTTAAGCAATATAAAGAAGCAGTAATTAGAGGTTTTGAAAACTCTGATATTGTTATCGCAAGTGGGGGCAGCAGTGTTGGAGATAAGGATTATACGTATGATATTCTAAAGAAACTAGGAGCTGATATTTTAGTACACGGTATCAATATAAAACCAGGTAAACCAACAATTATTGCGAAATATAATAATAAACTTTTCTTTGGCCTTCCAGGCCAACCAACTAGTGCATTTTTTGTATTAAATACATTTATTAATACAATTATAAATACGATTTACCATATTAAAAACGTTATGCCAATTCCTTACATTGAAGCAATATTACAAATTAATGTACATTCAGTTACAGGAAGAAGATTATATCAACTTGTTAAAGTAGAATATAATGAGAATAATGAATTAATAGCTATTCCTTTGTTTGCCAAATCAGGAATGATTAATGCTTTAAAAGAAGCAAGTGGATATATTATTATTAATGAGTTTGTTGAAGGATATGACGCTTTGAAAACTGTGAAAGTATATAAATTAGGTGATTAACATGAAACGAAAAATATATTTAAACAGTGTTGATTTAAAAGAAATTCCGGTAATTCTTAATAACTTGTTAAGTAGGGGCAAGTATCAAATTAATTTTGAAAAAGTGGATACTATTAATGCATTAAACAGAATTACATATGAAGCAATCTATGCCAAGGTATCTTCTCCATTTTACAGTGCAGCTGCAATGGACGGGATTGTTTTAAAAGCTTCCTTAACATATTTAGCAACTGAGACTAATCCAGTTACAATTAGTAAAAAGGATTATCAACCAATTAATACAGGTAACGTTATTCCAATGGAATATGATGCTGTTGTAATGATTGAAGATGTTATTGAAAACGAAGATGGATCTATCAATTTAATCAAAAGTGTTAAACCTTTTCAAGATATTAGACCCATCGGTGAAGATATTGTTTTAGGAGATATGATTTTACCAAAAAATCATAAGATAAGACCAGTTGATATTTCAGCACTTTTAAGTGGTGGAATTAATATACTCAAAGTTATAAAAAAACCATCAATTGCAATTATACCGACAGGTGATGAAATTATTACTGATATTAAAGAACTTAAAGAAGGAAAAATTATTGATTCTAATTCTTATTACATTAAGAATGAAATTAAGTTACTTGGGGGAGAAGCAACAATCTTAAAAATTCAAAAAGATATTTTTGATTCTCTTGAAAAAACAATCGTAGATGCAACAAAATTATATGATTTAATAATTATTGGTGCCGGGAGTAGTGCTGGGACTAAAGATTATGCTAAATCAATTATTGAAAAAAATGGAACGGTATATGTTCATGGCATCGGTATAAAACCAGGAAAACCAACTATTATTGGAGAAATAAATAAAATACCAGTTATTGGACTTCCAGGATACCCAGTATCGACTTTTATTGCTTTTGACAATATTGTTAAACCAATTATTACTAGTTTCTTAAATCAAGAGATAAAAGTAAAAAAAATAATTAAAGCTAAACTAACAAAAAAAGTATATTCATCATTAAAGAACTATGAATTTATTAGAGTTAAACTAGGAGTTATCAATAATGAAATCATTGCGACACCATTAGATCGTGGAGCCGGTGTTACAATGAGTCTTGTTAAGGCTGATGGCATCATGATTATTGATAAGTTTCGTGAAGGTTATGAGGAGATGTCAATAGTTGATGTTTATTTACTTAAAGATTTAAAAGAGATTGAAAAATCTTTAATTGTTATTGGATCTCATGATATTTTATTAGATAAAGTTGATGATTTAATGAGTAATGAAAAATTCCATTTATCAAGCTCACATATTGGTAGTTTCGGAGGGATTATGGCAATAAAAAACAAGGGATGTCATATTGCTCCAGTCCATATTCTAAGTGAGGACGGCAAATATAACGAATTTATTATTGATAAATACTTAGATAATTCATATTCATTAGTTAGAGGAGTAACGAGAATTCAAGGATTATATGTTAAAAAAGGTAATCCTAAAAACATTAAATCTCTTTCAGATTTAACTAGAGATGATATTGTTTTTGTTAATCGTCAAAGAGGTAGTGGTACTAGAATACTTCTTGATTATTTATTAAAAGAAGAAGGAATAAATAAAGATAATATTATAGGTTATGATTTTGAACTTGGGACACATATGCTAGTAGCAACAAGCGTCGCAGATCCTCGTTATGACTGTGGTATGGGAGTTGTAAGTGTTGCCAATTTAGTAAATCTTGACATCATTGAAATTGGTGAAGAACATTATGATTTTATTGTCTTAAATGACATTATTGATACACCATTATTTAATCAATTTATTAAAGTTCTTAAAAGTAAAGAGTTTCAAGAAGAACTAAATAAATTAGGTGGATATAGTATATCTAATATTGGTGAAATCATAAGGATTAAGAGGTGATATCTTGAAAGATGCATTTAAAAGAGAAATTGATTACTTAAGAATATCAGTGACAGATAGATGTAATTTAAGATGTTTGTATTGTATGCCTGATGGAGTAACAAAGAAATCTCATGATGAAATATTACGGGATGAAGAGATTATTCGAGTAGTTAAAGAAGCTGTTAAAATTGGTATATCAAAAATAAGGATTACAGGTGGAGAACCATTAGTAAGAAGAGGTATATACGATCTTATAAAGAATATACACGATATAGAAGGTATAGAAGAAATTACTATTACAACTAATGCCACCTTGCTAATTGGTAATGTTAAGAAGTTAAAGAAATCGGGAATTAACAGAGTAAACTTTAGTCTTGATACACTTAATGAAAAGAAATTTAAATTTATTACAAATTCAAACTTAACACTAGATTATGAAAAGTTGATTGAAGAATTAATTTTAAATAAAATGTTACCCATTAAGATAAATGCTGTATTATTAAAAGGCTTTAATGATAATGAAATCACAGATTTCATTAATCTAGCAGATAAGTATAATTTAATAGTCAGATTAATAGAATTAATGCCTATAGGACATTTAAGTTTTGATTACGAAAAATATTTTATCAGTAAAGATGAGATACTAGAAAAGCATAAAAAATTAATATTTTACCGAAAAGATAGTATTTCAGAATATTACAGTGTAGAAGGTAAGAAAGGGTTAATTGGATTTATTAATCCAATTAGTCATAAGTTTTGTGCATCGTGTAATCGAATTAGATTAACCGCAGATGGACATT
>JAUVLT010000052.1 GCA_030600605.1 Mycoplasmatota bacterium | reverse complement strand
AAGATGGAGAAGTTGATGTAATATTAACAGCTTTAAGATCTGGATTAGATAAAGATTTCCTAGATGCAAAAGATTGGAATAATGGAGTAGCTACTGCAAGAGTATCAACTGAAATGGTTGCTTACTACCGTGGATTAATGGTTGCTGGACCTAGTGCTTATGGACGTACATTAGCTGATAAAGTTAATGCTGGAACTGCACTTACATGGGACGATTTTGATGGAGCTAACTGGTGTGTTAGATCATCAACTTCATCTTCAGGATTCATTTATCCAACAATTTGGTTAATGGGACAATTTAACGATAAAGGAATTACTGATTTATCTAATTTTGTTCAAACTGATGGTTATGGAACATCAATGGCTTCATTAGCTGCTATGACTTGTGACATCGCTACTATTTATGCTGATGCTCGTATGGACTATGCAGACAAATGGGATGATTCTGGTGCTGATGGATTCGGAAGAACTTTAACAATTTGGGAAGAAACTGATGTAATTGGTGTTACTCCTGGTATCTATAATGATACAATTTCTGTTTCTAATATGACTGTTGATGCAGATTTAAAAGCTGCACTTCAAACAGCATTTATTAATATTGCTGGAACTGCTGAAGGATTAGAAATTATTTCTATTTATAGTCATGCAGGATATCAAATTGCTGTATCTGCAGATTATGATAACGAAAGAGCTGCACAAGCAATCTTAGCAAATTAATAACAGAAAGTAATTTATTATTGAAAGTAGGCTTGCCCCTCGTGAGCAAGCCTATTTTTTTTTAAGAGAGGCTGATTAGATGATTAAATTCGAAAAAGTAAATAAAGTATACCCTGATGGTACTGTAGCTTTAATAGATGTTGATCTTGAAATAGCACAAGGTGATTTTGTAGCTATTATTGGATTAAGTGGAGCTGGAAAATCAACATTGATTAAATTGATAAATAAAATGATTCCTGTGACAAGTGGATTATTAACTGTGAATGATATTATAGTTGATGAAAGTCTAAGAGGAAAAAGTTTAAGAACGTTTAGAAGAAAAATTGGAATGATATTTCAATCTTTTAATTTAATTGGGAGAACAACAGTTATTAAAAATGTCTTAGCTGCAAGAGTTGCAGAGATGGACCCGATTAGTAGCTTATTTGGTATATATAAAAGATCAGATAAAATACTTGCTTTAGAAGCATTAGAACAAGTTGGTATTTTAGAGAAAGCTTATAACAGAGCAGATAAATTAAGTGGTGGACAGCAACAACGTGTTGCGCTGTCTAGAACAATTGCTCAAAATCCTTCTATTATTTTAGCTGATGAACCAGTTGCATCGTTAGATCCAATAACTGCGACTCAAGTTATGTCAGACTTTGAAAAAATTAATAAGGAATTAAATATTACTGTAATTGCAAATATGCATCATGTTGATATGGCGCTTAAATATGCAAGAAGAGTAGTGGGGATAAGAGACGGAAGAGTTGTTTTTGATGGTTTTTCTAGTGATATTACCGAAGCCTTATTAAAAGAAATTTATGGTCGTGAAATTACTGATGATGATATTATGGCTAAATAATGCCTGATAAACATATTGAAGAAACAAATGATTCAGAGAATTTAATAGAAGAAAAGAAAGTAAGTAAAAGAAGAACATTTACACTTAAATCTGGAACAGTAGTTTATGAACCTTTTTCAATAATTCCGATTGTGATTTTAATATTAATTGTTATGTCACTAATTGCTTCAATATTCACAAGAGTAGATATAAGAATGTTTTTTAGAAACATTGATAACTTTTTTGATATATTGATTAGAATGTATCCACCTAGTATTCAATTTAATTGGGCTGGGTTATTTAATGATGAACCTTTCGTAACTGGATATTTAGAAAAAGTAACACAACCAATGATAGATACAATTCAAATGTCATTGCTTGGAAGTATGGTTGGAGCAATATGTGCATTACCTGCTGCATTATTTGCTTCTACTAATATAATTAAAAATAAAATTGTTATTATTGTGGTTAGATTTTTCTTATCACTTTTAAGAACCTTACCGGTTCTTGTATATGCATTATTATTAACATTAATTTTTGGGTTTGGTCCATTTGCTGGAACAATTGCAATTTCGATATTTACCTTTGCAATCGTATCAAAAATGTTATATGAAAAAATTGAAACAATTGATATGGGAGCTTTTATTGCGATTGAAGCTACAGGAGCTAATAAAGTAAATACTTTTACATCTGCTGTATTACCACAAATTATGCCAAACTATTTATCAATTTCATTATATAGTTTTGAAATTAATATTCGCTATGCAGCAATTTTAGGTTATGTTGGTGCTGGTGGTATTGGGATTTTGTTGAATGATAGAATGAATTGGAGACAATACAATGATGTTATCGTTGTATTGCTTGTATTACTCGTTACTGTTATATCAATTGAAACTCTTTCGAGATATATTAGAAGGAGGTTAGGATAATGGCAAAAACTACTCAAACAGTTTTAGATGCACATGCTAATCGTCCGAAAACAGCTTTAAGAAATATTCTTGTTATTGTTGTGCTTGTGGTTTTGATTTCTTGGAGCTCTGCGATTCTTGATTTTAGTGGAATAAACGATCAGGGAATAAGAATTGTAAAAGGTATATTATATGCCTTGGTTGATCCTAATAGAGATTGGTTATTTACACTTGAATCATATGGTATTCCATACTTGATGTTTGAAACAGTTTCAATGGCTTTCTTAGGAACTATTGCTGGGGCAGTACTAGCTATTCCGTTTGCTTTCTTTGCTAGTAGAAACATTACTGGTAACTGGGGAAGTTATGGAGGAAGTATTCTTGTTACTATGATTAGAACTTTTCCAGTTTTAATCTTAGGACTTATGTTTATTAAAGTAGCAGGTCCTGGACCATTTGCTGGAGTATTAACAATAAGTGTTTCATCTATTGGAATGATTACTAAACTTTATATTGAATCGATTGAAGATATTGATAAAGGAATTTTAGATGCACTTGATGCAACTGGAGCAACTACCATTCAAAAAATTAGATATGGTATAATTCCACAGTTAAGCGCTAACTTTATTTCTGTAGCAATTTATCGTTTTGAGATCAATGTGAAGAATGCAACAATCTTAGGTCTTGTTGGAGCTGGAGGAATTGGATTTACGCTAATTGCTGCAATGGGTGCTTATCGTTGGAGTGACGCTGCTGCCTGTTTATGGGGTATCGTTGTTGTTGTCTTACTTGTTGAATTTTTCTCTACAAAACTTAGACATAAATTGATTACAGGAGAATAAATTTAAAGGTCCACTTTAATTTTAAAGTGAACCTTTTTTTATGTGATATTTTTAATGCTTGCTAATAAGCTTTTTGTATTTTAAAATTGTGATATAATAGGAATAGAAACATATAAAGGAGATTGATTATAAATGGATAAAAAAATCGCAATTATTACTTGTTCAAATGCTTGTTTAGATTATATTGATCACGACCATGATATTAAGGTTTTCAGATCAATAATACATTTAGGTGAAGAAAACTTTGTTGATTATACTGATATTTCAGCTGATGACTTCTATAAAAGACTAGAAGAAGATAAATCTATTTTTCCGAGTACTAGTTATATGCCAATAGGACAAATGATGGAAATCTATGAAGATTTAGTAAAAGAGGGATATACTGATGCCCTTGTAATTCCGATATCAAAAGAGATGAGCGGGATTTATAATGCATCTATTATGGCAGCTAATGAAGTAGAAGGTTTAAATGTTACAGTGTTTAATTCTAAAACAGTAGCATATCCTGAAGCTAAAATGGTACTACTGGCCGCAGATATGGTAAAAGAAGGAAAAGATATTCCTGAGATTATTAAAGAATTAGAATATATTAGAGATAACCATAAAATATATTTTGCGGTAAATACACTAGCTTATCTTGTGAAAAATGGTAGATTATCAAATGCTAGTGGATTTATTGGTGGAGCATTAAAAATAAAACCTGTTTTAACAATATCTGATGAGGGTAAAGTTGAAACTTATGAAAAAATAAGAACTTTTAAAAAAGCAGTTAATCGAGTATTAGAAATATACTTTAATGAAACAAAAGGACTTGATGTAGAACCATTTATTATTCATGCGAATAATGAAGAAACAAAAGAGTATTTAATCGGTGCATTAAAAGATCATAATCCTGAATTAAAAGATATCATAACAATGCCTTTAACAGCAGGAGTAGGTGCTCATTCAGGGCCTAAAACAGTTGCATTAGGATATTATATTAAAAAGTAAAGTTAAAACTTTACTTTTTTATTTGTCAATTTTATTTAGAAGATTATCACACTAATAATAAAAATAAAAAAAGTTATTGTGTTATACACAGTAAGCATGATATTATATATATGTGTGATACACAATAAAGCAACCGGTAAGGATGTCAAGAAATAAAAACAATAAAAAAGACTAGTTTTTTGAGAACTAGACATAAATAAGAAACCTAACAAAGTTAGGTGGATTATGAATTATAGGCAACGCTTAGTAATTCTTATTGTATAGTTGACCTTTACTCATTAATCCATAGATCAATCGAATAAGTTTACGAGAAGTTAGTGCGAGTGCACGTTTGTGTTGATGAGTAGTAACTTCATTAAACTTTTTATGATAGTAATCATTATAAAGTGGAATATAGTTTTTAACAGAGTTACCAGCTTGAATAAGATAATAACGAAGATAATGATTACCAGTTTTAGTCATTTTAGTATCATCAGCTTCGAATTTACCAGATTGATTTTTACGCCAGGTAATACCAGCATATTTCGCTAAAGATTCTTCGGAATCGAATTGATAAATAGAACCTATTTCAGAAAGAATACCAGCAGCGAAGACAGGACCGATACCAGGAATAGAGCGAAGAGAGAGATATTCGTGATGAGAAAAACCTTTCATAAGTAAATCAATAGATTTATCAATTTTCTTAATTTCATCTTCGTAACAATGAACAATAACTAAACTGGAAGAAATAGCATGATTAATAGGTTCATAAGCAGCTTTATCAAGACGATAAGAAGCATTAGCAGCTTTCTTAAGTAGCACAGCAACTTCATTTGGATTATCAAATCTATTTTTAGAAGTTTTCATAATGAAAACAACTAAATCCTCAAAAGGGGTATTGATAATATCTTCAGGTGAAGAGTACTCTTCAAGAATAGCAATAGCCGTTTTACTCCATGTATCAGAAGTAAACTTAGCGTCTTTATTGCCAAACTCAGAGAATTTCAAAAATATATTCGTAAGCACATAGTTTTTCTCCTTAGTAAGTAATTCAACAAGATGAACACGATGACGAGTTAAACGTTGAAGAGCAAGTTTCTGAGAACCTTTAAAAGGAGTCATAGACATAGTTCTACCAACTCTGGCAAGGTCAGCCAGAATAAAAGCATCTTTAGGATCGGTTTTATCCATATCGGAGAAACTAGCACGATAGTTTCGAGATATCTTAGGGTTAATACAATAGACTTCGATGTGATAAGGAAATAAAACCTCTGAAGCAGATAAGTAAGTAGCAATATGAGCTGAGTAGATACCAGTAGATTCTAGCACAGCAACAACATGAGTAAACTGGGTATTTTTAATAAAACTAAGTAAGTTAGTCTCAATTAATTCAGCACCATGGTTATTATTAGGAGCACTGAAAGATTTTGAAATAGATTGATTAAAATCAGTAATAAAAATTTGGTTTGATAGTTTAGAAACATCAATACCAACATAAATAGAATTAAGTTGATCAGACAAATAAATCACCACCAATAAAATAGATTTAGATATAAAAGAAGTCCTAGCCTTATCATACAGTTCCAGCCTCGCACATAAGAATTTCCTGGCCACGTGGATTTATAGAGTAGTGGGCATTCAAACAACAACCGGGTAAAGAATTACATATGATAAGCAGGGTTACAAGCTTTATTAGCGGTCTGACCGCAAGGAGGGGAAGTACTTTCCTTCAGCTATATCTAGTTTCATTATAGCACTAGGACTTCTTTATAAACATTAAGTAAAAAGAAAAGAATTTAAAAATGTATAAAATCATTAAGATCTTATACAAATATTATACGAGGAGGTTTTTTGATGAATTCACAATTTAAAAGAGGAATTATTGAAATGTGTGTGCTTAAGATAATTAGTCGAAAAGACATGTATGGATTTGAATTAATTGAAAATATTTCACGTGAAATTGAAGTTAACGAGAATACGATATATCCAATATTGAGAAGATTAACAAAACAACAGTTATTTGATACTTATAAAGAATCAATGAGTATTGGGGCTCCAAGGAAATACTATACTTTGACAGAACTTGGAACAAAAAAACTTAAAGAATATGAAGATGAGTGGAAAACATTTCTAGATAGTGTTTATCGAATTTTAGGAGGTACTAGTTATGAAAAATAAGTATTTAGAGGAATTGAAAGATTTACTTAATAATTATGTAATGGAAGAAGATGAGAAAAACGAAATCATTGGAGACTATGATGAAATGTATAAGGGTTACTTAGGAAAAGGAATGCGTGATGATGAAGTAGAAAGAAAACTAGGAAGTCCTAGGAGTATTATTAGAGAATTAACTGAAGGATTTAAAAAGGTTGAAAAACCTTTACCTGGTGGTGAAAAGGTAATTGCATTAAGTCCTTTTGTTGCGTTGATTGCATTTTTCATTTTAGGATTTGGATTTGATTTATGGCATCCCGGATGGATTGCCTTTATGATTATTCCTATCGTTTCAATAATTGTTGAAATGGGTAAAAAAAGAGATGAACATTTATCGACTGCATTAAGTCCATTTTTTGCAGTATTGTTGTTTTTGTATTTAGGATTCTATCATAATTTGTGGCATCCTGGATGGATTATATTTATCATTATTCCGATGTTAGGTGTTTGGAATAGTAGAAGAACATTAACGAAATTAGATTTGCTTGTATCTTTAAGTCCTTTTCTAGCTGGGATTGCCTTCGTAGTATTAGGGTTATATGGATACTGGGTTGAAGGTTGGCTTGTGTTTTTGGCAATTCCAATGTTTGGTATACTACATGAAAAGAATAAGTTGAAGGTACTTATTTGGGAATCACTATTTATTATTGGTATTGTAGGTTATTTATATATTGGATATACATATACTGATATGTGGGGATACGCTGTACTTGCTTTTGCTCCTTTAACAATTTATGGAATTATGACTGGTAATATAAAAATTGGGCTTTTACAAGCTCCTAAAAATTATAAAATTATTATAATTATTAGTACTGCGGTATTCTTACTACTTGGGTTTATCTTTAATCTATGGGGAGTTGCTTGGCTAGTGTTTTTAGCTATTCCTGTTTACGCTATTAATTCTGAAGCACCTAGAAAAGATCGATTAGTTTCAACGACACCTTTTGTTGCTTTAGTAATATTTTTTGTTCTTGGATACTTCTTTGATTTGTGGGAATATAGTTGGATCGCTTTTCTTATTATTCCAGTAACGGCTATTGTAAAAAATGCTTAAGATTCATTAATTATTCACAACTTATGATTTGAATTAGGATACTATATAGTTGGTTCTAGCTTATTTGGGAATAATAGGACTAGGTAGAGCCAAAGCATTATAAAAAGGTTCTCAAGAACCTTTTTATCAATAAATTACTATAATAAATATGAGGAGTGATTATATGGAAAAAAGAGAATCAGTTAAGTTCTTTATTCGCTTTTTGTTACTAACGATTATAACGTTTGTACTTGTTACGATAAGCGTTGTTTTAAGTGATGCTGGGACAACTGGAATAGTAATAGGAGCAATAATTGTTATTATTAATGTCTTCTTCTTACTATTTTACTTAGTTCAGTCATTTACTCAGCTTTTTAAGCATATTTTCAATAAAGAACGTGAATACTTTGATTATATGTATGTTGTTAATGTATTGTTTACAGTACTTATTACAGGTGTATTTCTAACATTCTATTTTATGATTGTTAGTCTTCTATTGTTAGTTTTGTTACCATTAATCGCATAAAAAAAGGTAGAAATTTTCCAATGTCATTAAGTTAAGAAAAACAAGAGAGATCTTCCCACACATGATGTGAGGGGGTCTTTTTTATTTTGATATATTTCGCCTTTTTTTGAAGTT
>JAUVLT010000105.1 GCA_030600605.1 Mycoplasmatota bacterium | reverse complement strand
TAACATTAAATTTCTTATAACAATTCCAGCATTTCATTTCAGATGGGGTTACTGTTTTGGTTTTTGCTTTTTGATTGTTCATTGTTAATCTCCTTTTATTTGCGTAGTTAATAGTTGATTTACAAGTACTTAAAGGTTTCTATGAGAAAATAATATTGATTCTACTAATTACTACTATTTTTAATATTTTCTTCGAGATCATCAAGTATTACTTCAAGTTGAAATTGTGCTTCATTCTGATATTCACTAAAAAGTTTTCCTACACCTTGAACTTGACAACCGCCTTCAAGTACATAATCTTCAATTTCAATAGATTTAATTTCCTTAATAGCAATATTAAGGGATCGTATAGTTTTTTCAATTTCTTGTGTTATGATGTATCACCTTTTATAGTTATGATTTGATAATTAGTCATTTTTGTTTTGTATAATTTACTCTTCCACTTTAAAATTTTTACTGTTAATACATGTAGATTCTCCAGCGAATATTATTACATCAGTTATTGCATTATCTTTTGATGTTGCATTCACTTCTTTTCTATGCTCTTCTGTCCATGTTACAATATATTTTTTAAATCCACTCATTGTGATCATCTCTTAAATAATTAAAAATTTAACCAAAGAGAAGTACGCACCACACCAACATATCTTCGACCTTTGATTTTTGGTGTATAGTGCTGTTCTCTTTGGTATAATTTAATATTTAGTTTGATAGTACTTAAAGGTATTTATTTGAAACTTTTAAAGTTTTGGGTTAAGTTTAACATCTTGCATATTTGGAAGAGAAACTGATAATCCCACTTTTAAATAATCTTCTAATTTTTCAAGTTTCTTTGCTTCTGTAAGTTCTCGCTGTTGTTCAGCCCATGCTCCGCCAGTTGTTGGTATAAATCCAGCATCAGAGGATAAGTCAAGAGCTCTTTGTAATTCTGGAGAAGGTCGAGCTCTCTCCCAAAGTTTATCAAATTTATTAAATACAGCTTCAAGTTTCTTTGCTTTAGTAGAAAGAGCACTTTCATCTAATTGTTTAAAGATTTCATTTATCAATTCGGTGTCATTGGTATGTAGAGTATTACCGAATGAGCCACCTACTTCAGACATTTCGTAAATATCTTCATGTGCTGTTTCTAAAACAACTTTAGCCTCTTCAAAGTTCTTTTTAGAAGCTCCAAGTATTCGCATATTGAGTTCTTTTCGTTCAGGGGTTATTCCAGTCATACCCTCAAATGAGAATGGACTAACTACACTTGGATTATACATTGATTCAAAATATTGAGTTGCTATATTCTTAGTACCTGTTTCCCATATAGAAATGGATTTATCTGAAATCTTTTTAGGTTCAACTACTTCATCTTTATCAATGAATGCATGAGATGTAATTTGTTCACCTACCATTCCACGAGCAGCAGGAGGTGGCTTTGGAACACCTGGTATAGATCTCGGGAAATATAGTTTCTCTCCTGTTTCACTTGTCCCCATTTCTTTATATTTGGCAGCGAATTCAAATCCTGTTAGTCCAGTATCACCAGTAACTTTAAAACCAGTCATTCCCGTACCGAATCCCATAGAGGCAGCACTAAGCCCCATGGCTTGAAAAGACCCCTTAGCGATTCGTTCTCCAGTAAGTATCGGACCAATGAAATCGTAATCACCTTCTTCTGGAAGTTTTTTAGGTTCAACTACTTCTGCGGATTTAGTGTTGATTTCAGTGGTTAACATACTTTTCAAATCATCATCATATTGGACATTTGTATTCATTCCGGTAACTATACCGCTCAATACGATCATTGCTACACATGCAATGATTACTGTTACTGTTATATTTGTTTTCATAATTATTTTCAATCCTATATATCTTATTATTTCTTGATAAATTTATAGCATCCATTTAATGTTATGGTCACATCAAATTCCATTACTTTCATGAATGCATATATTCTTTCGGTTTCGTAGCAAGGATAATACTTGCAATTGGCGCAATTATTGTCCATATTTATCCATTTTTACAATATACTTTGGGATCCATACTTTTGATAAACACAAATCGTTGTTGGGATCACAATAATGGTTTATTGCCTCTTCTCGCATATCAATGAGTAAGTCTCTGTTTTTTT
>JAUVLT010000113.1 GCA_030600605.1 Mycoplasmatota bacterium | reverse complement strand
TTACGGATGAACTTCTTATTTCTGCTGTGCGAAGAGGTACAATTGCCCGCGAAATAACTCCCGTTTTTATAGGATCAGCATATAAAAATAAGGGGGTTCAGCCGATTCTTGATGCAGTAACAAATCTTTTGCCCTGTCCATGCTTTCAAAGCTGGTAAAGTTTTAAAAGACGCAGTTAGATAATATTTATTAAAAATAAAAAAAATACTACATTTAATTGTGGTATTTTTTTTGCTTTCATGGTATTTTTTTTATGTATGCTGAGGAGCTAGCTATAGAAAAAACAAGTAAAAGATTAAAATAGTTAAAAATTCTTTATTAAGACCTAATTAAAAGAGGTTCAAAGAACCGTAAATTTATATATGAATAGAAATTTACTTACTTAGAATCATCATAGAAAATATTGTCTTTAAGGATTTTATAGATTGAATGAATTATGTTTTTTGAAACAGCGCAAATAATTGTATTGTGATGTTTCCCTGATTTCTTCATACGATAGTACTTTTCCCTAAACTTATTAGTCTGCTTAGACTTTCCTACACAAGCTACTCGGGATGTACTAAAAGCTGCGGTTCTTAAGTATTTACTGCCGCGTTTCGATATCTTTGATTTCTTGAGTTTATATTTCCCTGATTCATAAATAATGGGATCTAAACCATAATATGCAAAGTACGCATGTTTATTATTGAATCTATTGATATCACCGGTTTCACCTAAGATTGTAGAGCCATTAATAGGACCTATTCCTGGTACTGAAGTAATTTTAGGAAACAGTTTCATTTTTGTTGTAAGAGTCCTTTTAAGAACCTTGATTTGTTCATCATAATGAATAATATCACTTAGGATAGAACGAATTAAGAATGACTGTGATTCATTTGATTTACCAATAGAATCTTTCGCTATTTGCTTAAGTAATATAGCTTGATTGTATCGATCACTCTTAGTTCTTAAACGGCTTGCTAATGTAGTTGTATGTAGTCTGGCATAGTTGATTGGTAATGGATAATCATAAAGTACTTTTAGTGCCCATTTAGAGTATGGATCAAAGTGTTTTTTGAATTCAGGAAATGAGATATGAAGTAATCTTTTTAGTTCTGTTTTACTCTTAGAAAGTAATTGTTTCTTAGAGTGATAATTTCTACTAAGTTGTTTTAATTCATCCAAATGATATAATGAAGGCGTATAGGAATGGAGAGCCCTAGTGTTATTCATTATATAACGGCAAATTGCCGTTGCGTCTATCTTATCAGTCTTAGTCATTCTTGGTGAGAAAGCTTTACGACTATAAGATGTTAGTAATGGATTAATGGTATACACAGTGAAACCTTTAGATATCAAAAAATCTCTTAAGTTTTCGTGATATATTCCGGTTTCTTCCATTCCTATATGTATGTCATTAACTGACTTCATACAGGACTTGATCTCTGTGTGGAGTTTTTTAAAACCTACCTTATCATTACTAATTGTAAAATGATCTTTGATGATTTCTCCATAATCATCAATAATGATGATGTCATGCTTCAATGAAGCGACATCGATTCCA
>JAUVLT010000010.1 GCA_030600605.1 Mycoplasmatota bacterium | reverse complement strand
ACGAGAATATAATGAAGCACCATTTTTCACTTTAATAGCCTTTACTATTCCACCGTTAGAGATGTTTGAAGTAAAAACACTAAATGATGATCTATTCGCTATATCTGTAATGTTAATTAAATACATTTCAAATCTAGTATCCGGCTTATCAGTACCATATTTGTCCATAGCTTCTTTATAAGTAATTCTTGGAAATTGGTCAGTTAAATTAATATTTTTAACTTTTTTCATAACATGTTTAATCATGTTTTCACTAATATTTAAGATTTCATCTTGATCCATAAAGCTAGTTTCAATATCAATTTGAGTAAATTCAGGTTGACGATCACTTCTTAAATCCTCATCTCTAAAACATTTTGCAATTTGATAGTATTTTTCAAATCCTGAAATCATTAATAATTGTTTGAAAATTTGAGGTGATTGAGGAAGAGCGTAAAATTCACCACCATTAATACGTGATGGAACTAAGTAATCTCTTGCTCCTTCAGGAGTAGATTTAGTTAAAATTGGAGTCTCAATTTCAATGAAATCTTCATTATCTAAGAATTCTCTTACTGCTACTGCCGCTTTGTGTCTAATAATAAAATTTTCTTGTAAAATTGGTCTTCTGAGATCTAGATAACGATACTTAAGTCGAGTATCTTCTAATGCATCAGTATCATTTTGAATTAGTAAAGGTGTTAAAACAGAACTATTTAAAACTATTAACTCGTTTACTTCTACTTCAATATCACCTGTTGGTATATTTTTATTTTTAGAACTTCTTTCAATAACTTTGCCTTTAACCTCTAAAACATATTCATTCTTAATGTCCAATGTTTTTTTATAAAGAGGTGAATCTGGATGAAAAGCTAGTTGAGTAATGCCGTAGCGGTCTCTTAAATCGATAAAAACGAGTCCGCCTAGGTCTCTTTTTTTAGCTACCCATCCTTTTAAAAGAACTAATTCGTTAATATTTTTAATACTTAATTCTCCGTTGTTATGTGTTCTTTTCATAAATATTCTCCTTTAAAATTCACTTATTTTATTCGCCACAATTATCACAGTTTTCTTCTTTGCATGTTTGACAAGCTTGCGATGGATTCATTAATTCCGTAATAATATGGTTATATAGTTGATCTCTTTCAATTGTTATTTCTTTTCCAGTATCTTTATCTTTAACATTTATTTTATGATTTGCTTTTTCATTTTCACCATAAATTGCGATAAATCTAGCATTTGAATTATCAGCTAATTTAAACTGAGCTTTTAAACTTTTATCTAAAAAGTCGATATCACTAAATAGTCCACCTAAGCGGCATCTATTAAGTAATTTTACTCCATCTTCTTTTTGTTCTTCTCCTAAAACTATTAGAAAGAGGTGTAAATAATCTGGTGCTCCTTTAAAGTTTACACTTTCAAGGGCAAGCATCAACCGTTCAAGTCCGAAGGCAAATCCAACGCCAGGGATGTTTGGTCCACCGAGTGAAGACACTAAATGATTATATCTTCCTCCACCACAAATAGTATTTTGAGCACCGAGAGTTTCAAGATTGGCATTAACTTCAAAAACAGTGTGAGTATAGTAATCAAGACCTCTAACAAGATTTTTATTAATAGCATATTTGATTTTCATTGCATCTAGGTAAGCACATAGTTTATCAAAATGATTTTTACTTTTTTTATTTAAATAATCAACTGGTTTTGGAGCGTTTTTAAGTAATTCTGTATCTTTATCAATTTTACAATCTAAAATACGTAAAGGATTTGTTTCGAATCTATTTTGACAATCACTGCATAATGTCTTAATATCTTTTTCTAAATAGGTAACTAGGGCAGCTTTATACATTGTTTTAGATTCTTGATCTCCTATTGAGTTTAATTGTACTTCAATATCTTTTATTTTAAAGGCTTTTATTACACTAACTGCATAACTAATGATTTCAGCATCAAGAAGAGGTGATTCACTACCAAATGCTTCAGCTCCAAACTGAGCAAATTGGCGATATCTTCCTTTTTGTGGACGTTCATATCTAAACATAGGTCCCATATAATAAAGCTTACTAATAGGTAATCTATCAGCATATAGTTTGTTTTCAATATAACTTCTTACGACTGAGGCAGTTCCTTCGGGTCGTAAAGTGATTTTACGATTACCACGATCGACAAAATCATAAGTTTCTTTTGAAACAATGTCAGTTTCTAAGCCTACAGAACGATGAAATAATTCTGTATTTTCAAATATTGGTGTTCTTATTTCTTCGTAATTATAGATTTTACTAACATTGTGAATTGTTTTTTCTAATGCTTGCCATTTTTTTGTATCCTTTGGCAATAAATCATAAGTTCCTTTGATTTTTTGATACATAATATCACTCCTTTTATAATAAAAAACGTCCCTAAACAAACGTTTAAGGACGAAAATATTTCCGCGGTACCACCTTAGTTCCTAGTTTACTAGGCCCTTAACTCTTAACGCGAGTTACGTCTTTTCCTACTAATATTCAGAAAAGCCCTCAAAAGTGTCTTCGTTAATCCCTTAGTAGATACTTTCAGCCGAGGTATCGTTCTCTAAAACATGAGGATAATTAACTACTATTCTTTTTCACTGGTTTACAAAATAGATTATAACCTTAAAAGCCCTTAGAGTCAACTTTTAAACTGTTTTTAAATTCGTCTTTCCACTTAATTTTCCCTGAGTTATAATCTTCAATTGTGATTGAAGCAATTTCTTCATCAATTATTTCACCATTATAATTTTGAAATTTGTTTCTTAGAATACCTTCAAATGTAAAACATAATTTTTCACAAACACGCTTGCTTCGTTTATTAAAAAGAAAACAACCATATTGCAATCTCTTTAAATGAAGAATCTCAAAAGCATAAATTATTATCGCTTTGCTTGCCTCTACTGCGAATCCTTTTCCCCAATAATCTGGGTTAAGGACAAAACCAATTTCAGCTTTAAATTGATTATAAGAATGAATCTCAATAGTTCCAATCATTTTTAAAGTAGCATTTACAATTATTGCATATATACCTGGTTGTCCAAATTCTCTTTTTTTGATTGAATAGCTTATAAATGCTTCAGTCTCTTCTTTTGAAATGTGAGGTCTCCATCCAGCATTAGGTCCTACTAGTGAGCTTTTTGCGTATTCAAAAACATCATCAATATCTTCTAGTGATAATGGTCTTAAAGTTAATCTTCTTGTTTGTAGCTTAGGTAATAGTATCTTAATCATAAAATCACCTCTTATTAATCATAACCCATTTTTCGGTATCTTTGAATCCTAATCGCTTATAAATATCTCCAGCTTTTGGATTATCATAAAATAAACATAAATATTTGTTTTTATTAAAATATTCTTTCATCAAGAAAACCATTAAAACTGATGCTAATCCTCTTTTACGATAATTAGGTTTTGTTGCTACTCCAATTATCATAGCATTTATTGTTGTTTCAGCGGTTGTTGCAACCGTGGAAACAGCTTTTCCATTTTCTAAAATATAATAGGTAACCCCCATAGTTAAACTATTCATTTTACTCTCAATAAAATTAGTTTTTTCTTGGTTACTAACATTAAATTCTGTAATTGTATGTAGTAAGTCATATATTAACTCAGCGTCTTTGTCTGTTTTTAATTGTATAATCACTAAATCCTCATCAATAACATCCATTGATAAATCTTTAGCTTCTGCAAAAAACATTTCTTTGTATTCAAAACCCGACAGATAAGGGTATATTAGATCCATCAAAGTTTTTCTACCACTAAAATACTTATAATCATGTTGGTTTAATACTGATAGCCATTCTTTGTTAAAATGATCAATATGCGAATAAAAAACTACATTCTCGCGATAAAAAAGCAAGACTGATAAATAGTTATTCGCCTCATCAAATTGACCATATATTGTTTGAAAGTCTTTATCAAATCCAAATGTTTCTATATCACCAATAATAAAGATATTTAGTGAGGGACTTTTATAAAGATATTTTAGTACTCTGTTTCGGTCAATTTCGTTAAGTTTACGAATCATTTTATCACTTGCTTTCTAAGATAATGGTTACTGGTCCATCATTAATTAACGCTATATCCATATACTCTCCAAATAATCCATTAATAGTTGTTATTTGATATGTATTTTCTAATATGCTTGACAACTTTAAATAAAGTTTTTCGGCCATAGTTGGCTCCATAGCATCTGTGAAAGAAGGACGATTACCTTTTTCTGAATTAGCATATAAAGTAAATTGTGAAATTGATAATATGTCATATTTCATATCAATAATACTTTTATTTAACTTACCATTATCATCTTCAAAAATACGTAATTTAGCAATCTTTTTGGCTAGATATTCTACTTCCTTAATAGTGTCAGTATGTGTTAAACCGACAAATAGTAAGAAGCCGTTTTGTATTTTTGAAATTACTTCATTATTTACAGTACAAGTTGCGCTTTTTACTCTTTGAACGACAACTTTCATTATTTCATCATTCTTTCAATTGAATAAATATCACTTATCTTTTGAAGATTAATAATGATATTTTCTAATTCTTTTTTATTTTTAATGTTCAGTTTTAGTTTAATAACACCTTCATGTCTTTTATTAGATGAAGCGGCAACTTGTTGAACTTTTCCTTTAGAGGAAGTAATAGTATTTATTATTTCAGCTAAAACATTATCTCTATTAGAAACAATTATTTTAATGTTTACAACATAAACTCTACTATTATCAGTTCCCCAAGAAACATCAATGTATCTATTTGGATCTAAACCTTTTAAATTATTACATTTAGAGCGGTGAACTGCGATTCCAATTCCTTTTGAGACGTATCCCATAATTTCATCACCCGGAATAGGAGTACAACAGTTTGATAGTCTTATAGAAGGATTTTTCAATCCTTCAACAATGATGTTTGAAACGCTTTTTATATCTTGATTATGAGATTCATTAATTCTTTGAATTAGTTCTTCGTCAGTATATTTAATATTACCTATAAGACTGTTTATAGCGCTTACTGGTGAAATTGTATTTTTCCCTATTTCATAGTATAAATCTTCAATCGAATTAGCACTTTTATGTGAAAAATATTTACTAATTTTTTTATTAGTTAATTTTAATTGAACATTTCTGGATTGAGCTTCTCTTTGAAACTCTTCTTTTCCAATTTCAACCAAAACACTACGTCTTCTTTTATTAAGGTAACTCTTTATTTTAGATTTAGCGTTAGATGTTTTAACAATCTTTAACCAGTTATCATTTGGGCCAAATGAGTTAACACTAGTTTTCATATTGACAATATCACCAGTGTTTAGCTCGTATTCTAATGGAACAATTTTACCATTAACAATTGCGCCAACTGTTTTTATTCCAATTTCGGTATGAATTCTAAAGGCAAAATCTAATGGTGTTGAACCTTTTGGTAAATCAATAATATCTCCATTAGGTGTAAAAATATAAACATTAGATTGGAAAATATCATTTCTTAGTAGATTTAATACTTCATTTTCATCATCTGCTTCTTTTGTAAAATTAATTAAATCTCCATACCATTTTAATCTTTTTGAAACTTCGTCGGTCATTGTATTTATATTTCCGGATTCTTTATAAGCCCAATGAGCTGCGACTCCGTATTCGGCAATTTCATCCATTTCTTTGGTACGTATTTGAATTTCATATACTTTTCCATTAGCAATTACTGATGTGTGTAGAGATTGATATAGATTTGGCTTAGGCATTGCTATATAATCTTTGAATCTGTTTGGAATTGGTGTCCATTTAGAATGGATTATACCAATAGTTCGATAACAACTCTCGATATCATCAACGATAATTCTTAAGGCAAGTAGATCGAATATTTCTTCAAATTCTTTTTTGCGATCACGCATTTTTTTATAAACTGAATAAATATTTTTAATTCTTCCTTTTATATCGCAAATTACATTATTTTCAGATAACAAATATTGAATATTTGTTTGCATTATTTCTAAATCTTCGTTTCGATTCTTCTTAGTATCGGCAATTAATTTAGAAATACGTTTATAAGTATCTGGTTCAATATACTTAAATGAAGTATCTTCTAGCTCTGCCTTAATGACATTCATCCCCAAACGATGAGCTAATGGAGCGAAAATATCCATTGTTTCTTTAGCAATTCTTAATTGTTTTTCTTTTGGCAAATGGCTTAGAGTTCTCATGTTATTTAAGCGATCTGCTAATTTAACAATGATAACTCGAATATCTTTAGCCATAGCCAAAAGCATTTTTTGGTAGTTCTTAGCTTGAACAGCTATTTTATCTGATTCTCTTTCTGATCCTGTGAATTTGTACTGTCCAAGTTTTGTAACTCCTTCAGTTAAGAGAGCTATTTCTTCGCCAAAAACAGCCTTAATATCATCATATGTTGTATCGGTATCTTCGATAACATCGTGTAAAAGACCAGCAACTAAAGTTACTGGATCTGTGTGAAGTTCGCTTAATATAAGGGCAACATCTATTGGGTGAACAATATATTCTTCTCCCGACTTACGGAATTGTCCTTCATGTTTTTTTAAGGCATATTCATAAGCATCTTGAATTATTTCAAAATGCTCTTTATTTTTAATATATTTCTGAATATTTGCTTTTAGTTCAGTAAAACTTGGTGTTTTCATGCTAATCACCTCTTAGAAACGTATTAGTGATAGAACGTTATAAGCTTGTAGCTTATCTCTTCCTTTTAAGAATTCTAATTCGATTAAGAAAGCAATACCGGCAATAATTCCCCCTGATTCTTCAACCAGTTTAATTGTTGCTTCTATTGTACCACCTGTTGCTAGTAAATCATCTATAATTAAGACTTTTTGTCCTGGTTTAATATCACCTTTATGAAGGCATAAAGTGTTTGTTCCATATTCAAGATCATAAGTAAATTCAATCACTTCTCTAGGTAATTTATTTGGTTTTCTGACAGGTATGAACCCAATTTCTAATTGAGTAGCTACTGGACATCCAAAAATAAATCCTCTAGCGTCAGGTCCAACGATAATATCAGCTTCTATTTCTTTTGTGAATTCAACAAATAGTTGAGTAGCATGTTTAAAAGCCTTACCATTTCCAATTAATGGTGTTATGTCTTTAAATTGAATTCCTGGAATGGGAAAATCTGGTACATTTGCAATATAGTCTTTTAAATTCATTTTATATCCTCCATAGTATATTTTTTATACTCTGTATTATCATATTATATCAAAGTATTTATTAAATAAAAACTTATTTAACATTAATTTATTTCAAAATCTTCAATTAGAATCTGTTTTTTAGATCTTCCTCTAAAAGTGTTTATATCAAGTCGTCCTAAAAGAGTTACAACACTTGATTTTTTCATTTTTGAATGGAGATTTTTGTTGTTAAAAAAGATTGCTTCAGTTGTTGAATTAATCATTAATTTTGTATGCTCACCTTTTATTAAATATTTACTACTAGGAATAATACCATCAAATATAAAGAGTGAATTTTTAAGGTCGTATTGATCTAATTCAAAAATTTGATTAATATCAAGTTTGTAAATATCAATAACGCCTTCTGCAACAACAAATTCTTCTCTTTTTGCATTTGGTATCATTTCATTGAATCTTCTTTTAAATTCAGTAAGATTCTCTTTTTTAAATTCCAATCCTGCGGCATTCTGGTGCCCTCCATATCTTACAAGTAAGTCTTTTAACTCACTTAACACGTAAATAACATCCACAGATCCGTAACTTCTAATACTTCCTTTGTATGTAAATTCTTCTTCCTTTAAAACAACACTAACTTTTGAATATTCATTCGCAAGTCTTGAAGCAATTATTCCCAGAACCCCTTCATGCATTATTGGGGAATGGATTATGATACTAGGTTCATTATCATTCAATTGCGATAATGCTTCATTAAACAATACTTTTGTAAGCTTTTTTCGTTTATTATTGATTTCTTCTATTTCCTCTAAATACTGTAGTGCTGTTTTATTATCTTTTGATAAAAGTAAATCAACAGCTAATTTAGCGCTTTTCATTCTGCCACAAGCATTTAATCTTGGTGCAATTTTGTATTGAATATCTGCGACTGAAGGATATGTTATATCTAAAAATGATATAAGTTTTGAAATACCAAGATTTTGTGATGATATCATCTTCTTAAGACCAAGATTCACAATAGCCCTATTTTCATCAACTAAAGGCATCATATCAGCGATTGTCCCTAAAGCAACAATATCGATATATTCAAGCGCATCATCACCAATTAAAGCTTGTGATACCTTAAAAGCAACTCCTACGCCAGCTAGAGGCTTAAATGGATAATCAGATAAAGCTGTATGAATAATTGTATAGGCACAAGGTAATTCACCTTCTTGCTCGTGATGATCTGTAATAATTAAGTCGACACCGTTCTCTTTTAAAACTTTTGCTTCAAAAGTAGATTTGATTCCGTTATCAACTGTAATCACTAAATCAAATTCTTCATTGATTATGTCGTAAGTTTTTGCATGTGTTAATCCATATCCATCAACAAACCGATTGGGAATATCATATCTAATATTTGCACCTAAATCTTTTAATGTTTTGTATAAAATATAAGTACTAGTAATTCCATCAACATCATAGTCCCCGTAGATTAATATCTTCTCTTTTGTCTTGATTGCATCCATTATTCGGTCAACAGTTTTTTGCATATCCTTTAAGAGATATGGATCATTCAAATCTCGTTCGTCTAAATCGAACAAATCTTGATAGTTTGATACTCCTCTAGTGCGGTAAATATCCTCGACCAATCTTGTTTGGTCTAAATGTTCATTCTTTATTTTCCATTTATACATTGGCGTCTCCTAACCTTAGAAGTGGATAGACCACTTTACATTTTGTTTGGTGCACTTACTCCAACTAAGTTTAATGCATCTTTTAGTACTATTTTAGTTGCATTTAACAGTGATAAACGTTCCATAGTATTTAAGTGGTCATCTGTAATTACTTGTTCGTCGTTATAAAAACTATGAAAGGCGCTTGCTAAATTATTGACGTAATTTGTTATTTTATGTGGTGCTCTATGAATAGCAGCTTGTCTAATTGTATCTGGATAATTACCTAAAATTTGAATCAATTCAAATGATTTTTCACTTGTTATAGTAGTAAATTCTGTTGGCAAATTTTTGGTATTATATCCTTTTTTCTCAGCTGTTACAAAGATGCTATTTATTCTCGCATGAGCATATTGAGCATAGTATACAGGATTTTCATTTGTTTGCTTTAAAGCTAAATCCAAATCAAGATCCATGTGAGTATTTAAACTCCTCATAGCAAAGAAATAACGGATTGGATCTACCCCAACTTCGTCAATAATGTCTCTTAATGTTATAGCTTTACCGCTTCTTTTAGACATTTTGACTTCTTTCCCATTTTGGATTACTTTTACCATTTGGAGGATTTCAATTTCTAATAAATCGCCTTTTCCAGAAATCATTTCAATTGCTGCCTTTAAACGATTAATGTATCCATGATGATCTCCACCTAAAATATCAATAAGTTTTGTATATCCTCTTTCAAGTTTATTCATATGATAAGCAATATCTGGGGTAATATAAGTATATGAGCCATCACTTTTGATAATAACTCTATCTTTTTCATCATTGTAATCACTAGTTTTTAACCAAATAGCACCGTCTTTCTCGTAAGTGTAGTTGTTTTCTATCAAATATGTAACAGTTTTTTCCACTAATTTGTTATCATATAGCGTTTTTTCGCTGAACCATACATCAAAAGTAACACCATAATCACTTAAATCTTTTTTAAGTGTTTTTAGAAGAGAATTAACGCCATAATCTTTAAAAAACTCGTACCCATCTTCTTTTATAAAGCGATCCTTATATTTATTTTTTATTTTTTTTGCTGCATCAATAATTTCTTCACCATGATACCCATCTTTAGGTATCTCTATCTTCTTACCAAATAATTGTTGATATCTAACATCAATACTAATTGCTAAATTATGAATTTGATTTCCACCGTCATTTACATAGTACTCTTTTGTAACTTTATAACCTGCCTTTTTCATAATTCTACTAATAGAATCCCCAGCTGAAGCGCCTCTTGCGTGTCCAATATGTAGACTTCCAGTCGGATTAACACTAACAAATTCAATATTATAGTGTTCTCCATGTCCCATATTCAAATTACCATAATCAATTCCTTGATTATTAATCTCTGTAATTAGATTAGTTAAAAAAGACTTATCCAAAAAGATATTTATAAATCCTGGATTGGCAATTTCAATTTTTTCAATAAAAAGATTATTTCTGTTAAATTGATTAACGATTTCTTTTGCAATTATTAATGGAGCCTTTTTGGCTACTCTAGCTAGTTTCATAGCTATATTAGTAGAATAATCACCATTTTCTTTTCCTTTGGGAGTATCAATCACTATTATTGTTTCCTCCGAAAAATACCCTAGATTGACCAGTGTATTTTTAAATTCCTGCTTTATATTTTCAATTAAATTCTGTAAATTCATAATGCACCTCATCTATTGAATTTTAAACTAATATCCATTGACTTATATGAATGTGTTAAGGCCCCAACACTAATAAAATCAACTCCAGTTTCAGCAACACCTTTTATTCGGTCGAGTACCATGTTGCCACTGGCTTCAAGAAGTTTATCACTATTCGCTAAAACACATTTCTTCATAAGTTCATTACTCATATTGTCAAGCATTATAATATCACAATTCGTATCCAATGCTTCCAAAAACTGGTCAAAAGTTTCAATCTCTACTTCAATCTTTATATTTTGGTCAATTTTTGATTTAATTATAGAGACTGCAGAACTAATAGATCCTGCACTTTTAATATGATTGTCTTTGATCATTACTTGATCGCTTAAACAAAACCGATGATTAATTCCTCCACCGTGAACAACAGCCATCTTTTCAAGTATTCTTAAATTGGGTGTTGTCTTTCTAGTATCCAAAATTTTCGCCTTGTATTCTCCGGTTTCTTTTACATACAAACTGGTCAATGTAGCTATACCACTCATGCGTTGCATAATGTTTAAAGCGATTCTTTCCCCTTTTAGAATAGCAGCAGTTCTACCGCTAATTATAGCAATAATATCGCCTTTTTCAACAAGGATACTATCGCCATTTAGAATTTTTATATTGATTGTTTTATCGAGTAATTCAAACACTCGTTTCATTACATTCACACCACTCAAAATACCTTTCTCTTTTGCGATAAATATCCCTTCACTAGATTCATTAGAAAATAAATTATCAGTTGTTATGTCAATTGTGGGAATATCCTCATTAATTGCATCTATAATTATTTTATCAATTCTTTCATTCATATTATCACCTAAGTTTTAGATCAAGTTGTTCAAAAGTTATTTTTTTGTTTGTTGATCTATATAGTTTAATCCACTTTGCACTTCTTCCTTTACCAAGTGGTCGAATTTTTTCATCATCTCTTAATCTCTTTAAAGTCCTATTTATTGTTGAGTCCGAAATGTAAGGATGAACATTCCTTATATCATCTTTACTAAAAACATCTGGAAGTTTGTTAATAGTATTTTCCACATTATTTGACTTATTTAATTGACTATCAAACTCATAATCACGGATTAAATCATTAATTTGATCATATGCATATGTTGATATTCTTAGTATAAATCTATGAAATGGTAACAATTGACTAAATCCTTCATCCCAGTTAAACGAGGCATTTCTAACTTCTAGTTCATATTCAGCTTTATTCTTTGCGATTAATTGCATAAAACTAATATATTCAAATACTTCATACTGGTTTGTTATTAACAAAATATAAAATATAATTAATCCGATTTCCATATTTTTTTCAGTAAAAGGGCTAATATTTATAAAATCAATATAAAAATTTTCAATAATAAATGAGGCTTCATACTTACTTTCTCGCATTCTTTCTTTATATAATTTTATTAAATCATCTAAATTCTCCCTTTTAGAGGTATAACTACTTGTAAGAAGAGAGATTTTGTTAGTTTTCTTAGCTACTTTTCTAAATTGCAATTTAGAATCAGAAAGAATATTTTTATAGAGAAATTTTAGTAAGTCAAAAATCTCATTTGGTAATAACTCAAATGTAGAATTTTCATCATGAATTTTTGCAAATGCATTTTTCAGATTTAAAACAAAGCGTTCATCTTTGTTTTTTGGTAAAACATCCTTGTAGATAAGTGACTTTAATCTAGCATTTGTCACATTTATTTCAAATATTTTCGTGAAAAAATGCGTATCAATATTGATAGTTTGTCGCACCATTACTGAGTAATCAGAATTTAACGCCTCATGATTGTAGCTATTTATTCCAATTGACTTATATATATTAATATAAGACATTACAACATCATGAGGAATTTGTGTTCTATTTAAATTTATCAAGCAATTCATAATAACCACCTCAAACGTAACATTTACAATTTCATTTTACTACATTTATGGCTTTTTTCCTAATGTTTACCCCATTATTATAGTCATATGTTGCTTTTTTTGAATATATTTAATAAAAAGCAGCTTTCGCTACTTTTTATTCAAATAATTTTTGTTGAACTATATCGATATTCTTTTCCTTCTTATATTCATTTAGATTAGGAATTGTTAAATCAGTTTCCAACTCTTCAATATTTATAAATATTGGTTTTCCCTGTTTAGTTTTAATAAATGATTTTCCAGTAACAGTTTTATCAGTTTTTATATCAAATGCTTTTAAAGTCACCAACATCTTTGTAGTGTTAATAAACACTTTTGCACGATTCTTGTATTGGGTTGAATTCATCAAGCAAAGATCAGTAACTAAATATGGATTTGATTTAACTACTTTATAAAGTTTTACTCCTTTATTTGTTCTTTTTTTCTTTGGAATATCTTCTAAACTTAGTCTTTTAATAGTGCCCCTATGTGTTAGTATTAATAAATCGTGATAATCTTTTAATACTATCCCTGAAGCAATCTTTTGTTTTGGAGCTAAATTTAGGCCTTTTACTCCTTTTGCAGTTGTTGATGTAACCGATATTTCTTCCAAACTAAATTTTAAAGCTAATCCTTTTCTAGTTACAATTAGCAAGTCACTATCAAGTGAATCAGTAACATCTACTTTAACTAGTAAATCACCTTTGTTTAAGTTGATTGCTTTAATTGTTTTTGAATATCTTGAAACATTAAAATCTTCAAGTTTTGTTAATTTTATAAGATTATCTTTTGTAATGAAAACTAAATATCTATCATCTTTAAAATCATGGACATGAACAATTTTAATAATTTTTTCATTTTCTTCTAACTGAACAATATTATTAATGTGAGTACCTAAGTCTTTCCATTTGGAATCTGATACCTTATAAACAGGTAAATAGACATAGTTACCTTTATCGGTAAATATTAGAATTGTATCAAGAGTAGAAACTTCACTAACGAATAACATTGAGTCATTTTCTTTAACATTTGGCTTATCAGTTGCTTTAAACGATCTAACTGAAGATCTTTTTATGTATCCTTCTCTTGAGATTCCTATTACAGCTTGTTCTTCAATTACTAATTCTTCTTCCAATATTGTGATTTTTTCAATTTCTTCTTCGATTTCAGATTTTCTTGGTGTAGATAATAATCTACTTATCGATTTTAATTCAGTTTTTATTACAGTTTGCAGTTCTTCTTCATTATGTAGAATTAAACTTAACTTCTCAATTTGAATATTAAGTTTATCATTTTCTTTCTGAAGTGATTTAATATCAGTACTTGATAAACGATATAATTGCAATGTTACTATTGCTTCTGATTGTTCTTCAGTAAATTTGAATTTTCGCATAAGTCTATTTTTTGCATCTTTCTTATGCTTTGAAGCCCTGATTAAAGCGATTACATCATCTAAGATGTCCATCATTTTTATTATTCCCTTAACAATATGGACTCTTTTTTGAGCTTTTCTTAATTCATAATTTGAACGATTTGTTATTACCTCTTTTTGATGCAAAATATATGCATCAATAATTGGTAGTATACCCATTAATGTTGGTCTTTTATTATTGATAGCCACCATATTATAATTATATGATTTTGATAAATCAGTTTTTTTATGTAAAAAATTTAAGATAAATTGAGGATTAACATTTTTTTTAATATCGATTACAATTCGTAATCCTTCACGATCTGATTCATCACGAACCTCAGAAATTCCTTCGATTCCTTTTTTAATTCTTATATCATCAATTTTTCTTACTAAAGTAGCTTTATTAACTTCATATGGAATTTCAGTAATGATTATATGTTGATCTTCAATTACTGATTTTGATTTCATTATTACTCTACCTTTACCAGTTTCGAAGGCTTGTCTTATTTGATTTTTACCTTGAACAATGGCTCCAGTAGGAAAATCTGGCCCTTTAACAATTTTTAATATATCATCAATTGTCATATCAAGAGTATCAATTCTTTTTATTACTGCCTTGATAATTTCTTTCAAATTGTGAGGCGGAATATCAGTCGCGTATCCTGCTGAAATACCTGTAGATCCATTAACTAAAAGGTTAGGATACCTAGCTGGTAAAACAACTGGTTCATATTCTTCATCATCAAAATTCGGAACAAAAACAACGGTTCTTTTATCAATATCTCTTAATAGTATTTCACTAGATAAACTCATTCTTGCTTCAGTATAACGCATTGCTGCGGCACTATCACCGTCTATTGACCCATTATTACCGTGCATATCAATAAGTAAATTTCTAATTTTCCATGGTTGGGATAATCTAACCATAGCATCATAAACTGAAGTATCACCGTGAGGATGATACTTACCAATTACGTCTCCAACAATACGAGCACATTTTTTATATGGTTTATCGCTAAACATTCCTAATTTATACATTGAGAATAAAATTCTTCTTTGTACAGGTTTTAATCCATCTCTAACATCTGGCAATGCTCTATCTTGGATTATATATTTAGAATAGCGTCCAAATCTTTCGCCAACAATATCCTCTAAATTTTCTTTGAGGATTTTTTCTTCAACAAAGATATTTATTTCTTCAATAATATTTTTTGCCATAATTAATCCCCTATTACAAAGTCATCTTCGCTACCAAACTCAACATTAGCTTCAATCCAGTCACGTCTAGGTTCAACTTTGTCTCCCATTAGTATAGTAATTCTTTGATCAGCATCAGCTAAATCATCAATGTTTACTTGAATTAAAGTTCTGGTAGTTGGATCCATTGTTGTATCCCATAATTGAATCGCGTTCATTTCACCTAAACCTTTAAATCTTTGAATTGAAAAATTCTTATATTGACTAGTAATCCTTTCAAGATCTTCATCAGTCCATACATATTCATATACATTTTTCCCTTTGACTTTTCTAGAAATTTTGTATAATGGTGGAAGTGCAATATATACCTTACCTGCTTCTACTAACTCTCTCATATATCTGAAAAAGAAAGTTAAAAGTAATACTTGAATGTGAGCCCCATCCGTATCAGCATCAGTCATTATTATTACTTTTGAGTAATTACATTTATTAATATCAAAATCAGGACCTAATCCTGCACCAATGGTATGTATAATTGTATTAATTTCTTCGTTCTTAAGTACATCTTCAATTTTAGCTTTTTCGGTATTGATTACTTTTCCACGTAAAGGAAGTATTGCTTGGAATCTTCTATCGCGTCCTTGTTTAGCGCTTCCTCCTGCACTATCACCTTCCACTAAATACAATTCGTTTCTAGCAGGATTCTTTGTTTGGGCTGGTGATAACTTACCTGAAAGATTAGTTTCAATTTTACTTTTTCTTTTTTCTAAGCGAGCTTCTTCACGAGCTTTTCTTGCTGCATCTCTCGTCATTTGAGCTTTCAATGATTTTTCAATTAAAGTATATGTTAAGTTGTTATTTTCTTCGAAAAAGTAAGTCATCTTTTCTGAAACAATTTGTTCTACAGCAGTTCTAGCATCAGGTGTCCCTAGTTTATTCTTGGTTTGCCCTTCAAATTGCAATAAATTTTCAGGAATTCTTACAGACAAGATTGTCGTTAATCCTTCTCTAATATCTGCACCTTCAAGTTTCTTACCATTTTTTAACAACCCTACTTTTTGTCCGTACTCATTAAATAGCTTTGTTAAGGCAGATTTAAATCCCGTTTCATGATTTCCACCATCTTTTGTTCTTACATTATTAACAAACGAAATTAACTGATCCGTATATGATCTAGTAAATTGAAAAGCAACTTCTACTTCTATATCTAATGCCTTACCTTCAAAAAATTTCGGTTCATGTATAGGTGTTTTTGAAGCATTTATAAAATCAATAAATGATATTATTCCATCTTCGTAAAGGAATTCATCTTGAACTTTTGATCTTTCATCAATTAAAATTATCTTTAAACCCTTCAATAAAAAGGCGCTTTCTCTCAAGCGTTCCACCATTATTTGATAATTAAATACTGTCGTTATAAATATCTCTGAATCTGGTTTAAACCAAACTGTAGTTCCATTTTCTTTAGATTCTCCGACGATCTTTAATTTTGAAATTTCACGTCCGCCATTAGAAAATCTCATATTATAAATTTTACCATCGCGAGAAACATTAACATCAACAAATTCACTAAGTGCATTTACAACACTAGCTCCAACACCGTGAAGCCCTCCCGATACTTTGTATCCTCCGGCTTGTCCAAATTTTGCACCAGCATGTAATTTTGTATAAATTATTTCAATTGCACTTTTTCCACTTTGATGTAAATCAACTGGAACTCCTCTTCCATTATCGGTAACAATAATACTATTATCTTCCTTAATAGTTACAATTATCTCGTTACCAAAACCTGCAAGAACCTCATCAATTGCATTATCAACAATCTCCCAAACCAAATGGTGAAGGCCTCTAGAGTCCGTACTACCAACATACATACCAGGTCTCTTTCTTACTGCTTCAAGTTCTTCAAGTATTTGAATAGATTCAGCATTATAATTATTCAAAGTATTCTCCATATCATTTACACATCCTATTCTACTAACTACTTTATCTATTATATCAAAATGAAATTGATTTTAATAGTGAATTTTTTTTTTTATTATGTTATAATAATTTAGAATTAGCAAAACGAGGTGTATTTTTATGATAATGAAGTATGGACTTTTATTATTAGCATATTTAATTGGCGCAATCCCTTTTTCGATAATTTTCGGTAAATTTTTTAAGGGAATTGATGTTAGAAGACATGGAAGTGGTAATCCAGGTGGGACCAATTCTTTAAGATTTCTAGGTCACAAAGTGGGTATACTTGTAATTATAGGAGATGTCACAAAGGGTGCGATAATAATCTTACTAATCCGTTTTGGTCTTTTTGATAATTATGATTTGTTTCATCCTCTTGCATATGGATTCGCTTCAGCTTTTGGACATGCATTTTCAATATATATAAAATTTAAAGGTGGAAAAGCTGTTGGGACTACAGTTGGCGCTATTAGTGCATTTAACCCTTTAATTTCAATAATTGCATTAGTGATTTTCTTTGCAGGAATAAAACTAACAAAATATGTAAGCATCGGATCAACTTGTTATGCATTTGGACTTGTTGTTATTGCTCTCGTTATCCAAGATTATGAAATGTTATTATATGTTGGACTATCATCGCTACTAATTTTATATAGACACAAAAGCAACTACAAAAACATAATTAATAAAGTAGAACCAAAAATTACTTGGATGTAAAAAAAGAGAAGTTTAAATACTCTCTTTTTATTTTGGACATAAATAATTCGGCACAATTCGTTGACCAATATTTATATTAATGTGTTATTGACCACTTTGGGTGGTATGTAAATAAAAAGAAATTATATTCATTTACAAATGTAACCACAATACATTGACCGATTTTTATATAGTTTCAGTTTAACATAGGCGTTTTATCTGTACATATGTATTTGTCTTGAAAAAGATTTTCTTTTTAATCACCCGCACATAATCGTATATTTTAATGGATTTTCAATATATATATAGTGACCAATGTTGAAATAAAAACACCTTCTAAAAAGAAGGTGTTTAATTATTTTGCTTGATCCATAGACTGCATTACTTGTCTTACTTGTTTTTCTGAAGGTTTTCTACCCATTTGCATCATCATAGCTCTAATCATATTTTCGTTTACCGGAGGATTTTCTTTCAGATATTTCTTGAAATATCTTTGTGATAAGAAAAACCCGATTACTCCACCTACTATTAAAGCTACTACAATTAATACTATTATTACCCATGGCTCCATGTTATCACTCCTTAATTTATCTCTTTTTCATTTTACAAGAATATTGATATAAAAACAAGATAATTATTTATTTATTCAAATATGTATTTACTAATAATATTGCATTATTTTTCATTCATTTTCTAAATAGTTTAATTAATTTCAAAATTATAATAGAAATTGTAATAATTTCAAAAATATATTTACTTTTCTAGCTTTATCTAATACAATATGTATGTTAATAAAGTTCATATAGAGGAGGTTATATTATGCCAAGAAGAATTAATGAAGACTGTATTGCATGTGCAGCATGTGTTGCTGAATGTCCTGTTGATTGTATTTCAGAAGGGGATATCTTTGTTATAGATGAAGATGCATGTATTGACTGTGGAGCATGTGAACCTGTTTGCCCAGTTGAAGCAATTTCAGAGGTGTAAAAAAAGAGTCAAATACTCTTTTTTTTATACAAAATTGTAAGGATCTGTATCTATTTTACTAATTATGATGTTGGAGATAACTCCAGCATTTTTTAATATATTTTTAAGTTCAAAAACAAAGAATTTCTCTATATTATGGCCTATGTCAAGTGCATTAAGTCCAATGCCTAAAACATCATGAGCATAGTGATATGAAAGATCTCCAGTAATATAAAGGTCAGCTTTCATTTTTTTTGCATTATAAATATTACTTGAACCGCTACCACCAGATATTGCTACTCTTTTTACATTATCATTAAGATTACCGATAAATCTGGCATTTTTTACATTAAACGTTTCTTTTACTATTTTAATAGCTTCTTTCATGCTGCATTCATCAATTTCTCCAATTCTTCCTAAACCTTCTGTTTCAGTTGTGTAATCTAATATTTTCTGATTTTTTAAATTTAACATGTTAGCCAATATTAAATTCATACCTTTATTACTAATATCAAAGTTAGTATGAGCTACATATAATGTAATATCATTCTTAAGGAGAGTTTCAATAAGTTTACCTTTATAGGTATCAGTATTAATACTTTTAATTGGACTGAAGATGAGTGGATGATGAACAATAATTAGGTCTACACTATTAACTAATGCCTCTTTAACAACCCCATCTGTTAAATCTAATGTAAGTAATATCATTTTAACATCTTTATTAAGTGTTCCAACCTGAAGTCCTACATTATCCCATTCATAAGCTAAATCTCTTGGATAAAAGGATTCAAAGATATTCTTAATTTCTATACCATTCATTTTAATGCCTCCTCTAAAAGCATAATGCGTGCTTTTATAGCTATTGTTCTTTCTGATGAAGGAACTTGTTGTAATAATTCTTCTAATCTTTTTATTTCTGTCTCAATTCTTATCACAAAGAAATGAGATTTTTCTTTTAAATTTATTGGCCCAAAGATTTTTTGAAGATTAGTATATTCCATAATTCCTGGTTCAATAACTATTAGATCATATAATTTGTTCTTCTCATTAATAATAATTTCGTCAACTATATAATACCCAATATCAGATAAAATTTCTCTAACTAAATCGGAATCGCTATTTGGTTGTAAAATTACTCTTTTTACGTTTCTTAAACTGTGTTCAAGTAAGATATTAGCAACAAGATTACCACCCATACCGCTAATAACAACAACATCTACATCATCATCGATTTTCTCTAATCCATCTCCAAGAAGAACTTTAATTCTATTCTCAAATTTACTATTTTTTATATTGTTATAAGCAATTCCAAATGGTCCAATTTTATTATCAATTGCAATTGCGGATAAAACATATCCTTGTTCAATTGCAGCAATTGGAAGCAATGCATGGTCAGTACCAATATCTGCTAATCTAGTAAACCCTTGAGTATACTTAAGACAACTTGATAATCTTTTGGATAATGCCACTATTTACCACTCATAAAATCTTTTAATTTCTTTGATCTTGATGGATGTCTTAACTTGCGTAGTGCTTTAGCCTCTATCTGTCTAATTCGTTCACGTGTAACACCAAATTCTCTTCCAACTTCTTCTAAGGTTCTACTACGCCCATCTAGTAATCCAAAGCGCATTCTTAATACTTTTTCTTCTCTATCAGTTAATGTTTCTAAAACATTATCTAATTCTCTTTTCAGCATTATTTTAGACATAAACTCCATTGGAGTAAGGGTATCTGGATCTGGAATAAAATCCCCTAAACTAGAATCTTCTTCTTCACCTACAGGAGATTCCAAAGATATTGGTTCTTGAGCTACTTTTTGGATTATTTGTACTTTTTCAACACTAATTCCCATTCTTTCAGCAACTTCTTCTGGATGAGGTTCACGTTTTAATTCTTGGATTAATTGACGTTGAGTACGTACTAACTTATTAATTGTTTCAACCATATGTACAGGAATTCTTATTGTTCTAGCTTGATCAGCAATCGCTCTTGTGATTGCTTGTCTGATCCACCAAGTTGCATACGTTGAAAACTTAAACCCTTTTGTGTGGTCAAACTTTCCAACTGCTTTCATAAGTCCCATATTTCCTTCTTGAATCAGATCAAGAAACTGCATTCCTCGGCCAACATATCTCTTGGCGATTGAAACAACGAGTCTTAGATTTGCTTCGACTAATTTATTCTTAGCTAATTCTCCTCTAAACATTATTTCTTCTACAGTTTTCTTATATTCAGGGGTAATTTCTTCACCAAAAGAAACTAATTCATCAAACTGTTCCTTTGCCATTTTTGCATTAGCAATATCAATTGCTAACTCGACTTCTTTTGTTCCTTCTAACAAATCAACTCTCCCAATTTCTTTTAAATACATTCTAACTGGGTCGTCAACTTTTATTGAAATTTGACTTTCAAATGATTTATCATGCAATAATTCTTCTTCAATATCCTTTGTAAAATCTAAATCTAAAACAATACTTGGATCTAAATCGTCTTCATCATCAGCTAAATTATTTTCTTGATCAATTCCTTCTTGTTTAGATACATCATAACTTACCATTTCATCTTCACTTACAACATCAACTTGTCTTTTCTCGAGTTCAGTTATAATAATATCAAAATCTTCAGTTTCATCACTTACATACTTTAATATTTCTTTTACTGCCAGATAACCTTTTACCTTGTTAATATCTAATAGTTCTTGAATAATTTTATCCTTTTCCATGTTTTGCCTCCTTAAAATTTATATCTCTGTATTTTGCCAACTTAATTTTTTCAATAATAGTTGGTGCTGTTTTAATTTTCTCTTCAATTTCTAATTGTAAATGAGAGTTAATATATTCTTGAATAGCGCTAATAAGGTCGTCATATTCCTTGTCCAATAAATCAATCATCTTATTTTTTACTTTTGAATTGTAAAAACGTAATTGATCTGGATTTAAAATTTTGACAAACTCATCCTCACTAATTTCTGAATCTATATTATTTTCTAAATTTTTGTAATGTCTATCTTCAATTATATGCTTAATATCTCTAGTCATTGAATCTATATAAAATATTTCACCAAATTCAGCATTATATTTCAGAATATATTTTACATCGCTTAAAAAGTAACTAAGTAGTCTTCTTTCAGCAAAAAGATATTTAGAATCAATTGGAACAATTCTTTTATACCTTTCACCAATATTTTGAATATTTTTCTTTGTATATTGATAAAAATCTTGTCTTACAGACACTTCAGAAACATTAATATCAGTAGCTAAGCGTTTAATATAGCTTTCTATAATCGTGTTTGAGGTATTCTTAATTAAATCAAATATAATCTTCTTAAAGTGTTCGATATCTAACATTTTTGAAAAATCAATATCCATGTTATTTTTCAAATATGAAAATTCGATTTTATCAATCCATTTTTCGTTAATAAAAGTATTTAACTTTGCAGCAGAATATTTAGTTAAATAATCATCAGGATCTAAATTGTCAGGTAATAGCACTATTTTCACTTGTATTCTTTCATTTTCAAATAACTTAATAGCTCTTGTTGTCGCCTCTATTCCTGCCGGATCACCATCATAACAGATTGTCACGTTATTAGTATATTTTTTAATTATTTTGACTTGTTCAAGTGTTAATGAAGTTCCCATTGATGCAACACTTTCTTTAATATTTGCTCGATAAGCCGCGATTACATCTAAATATCCTTCAAATAGTACTACTCTGTTATTTTTCTTAATTTCATTTATAGCATTATTTAGATTATATAGTACTTTACTTTTGGTAAAGATAATTGTTTGAGGACTATTTATATACTTTGGAGATTCTTTATCCGTTTCTAAATAGCTTCTCCCTGAGAAACCGACTGTGTTCCCACGTTCATCGATAATTGGAAATATTATTCTTTCTCTAAACAAATCATAAAAAGATTGTGTCTTACTCTGTTTAACTAGACCCAAATCATGTAAGTCAGATACTAAAATCCCTTTATTACTAAGTGTTTTATATAGCACATCATAATCATTCGGAGATAACCCGATATTAAAATCATTTATAATTTGATCGGTAATACCTCTATTATATAAATACTTTTTAGCAACAGTTCCTTGTTTTGTACTTGTTAAGAAAAGTTTATAAAAATTTTCTGCATCTTTATTAATTTCATAATATTTCTTATTTGGATTTTCTTTTTTATACGAAGAAAAATCTAGGTTAATGTTAGCTTTCAGTGCTAAATCCTCAACGGCTTCAACAAACGTAATATTCTCTGTTTTTTGTTTAAAAGTAATCGCATTTCCTTTTTCCCCACAAGAAAAACAAGTGTATATTTTTCTTTCAGGTTCAACTGAAAATGATGGAGTCTTTTCATTATGGAAAGGACACAGGCCAAAATAACTCTTTCCTTTTTTAGAAAGAGAAACTTTTTCAGATATAATATCAACTATATCTGTTTTTTGTAAAACCTCTTTGATTACTTCATCACTAATTCTTGGCATTCAATCACCTAATAATATAGTTTTTCCATCAAATATGGAACTAATTCTTCTTTTGATAATATGATTTGTTTCATTGTGTCTCTATCTCTTATAGTAAATTTATCTTCCTTCACAGCAAGATCATCAATTGTTAGGGCAAATGGTGTTCCAATAGCGTCTTGACGACGGTATCTTCTCCCTATTTTTCCAGAATCATCATATACTACAGTAAAAAACTTACTTAAATATGTTACCATTTCATCAGCTAGTTCCTTATGGAATTTCTTAATTAATGGGAAAACCGCAATCTTATATGGAGCGAGACTAGGAAGAATTTTTAGATTAATTCTTTCTTCATCATTTTCTAATTTTTCAATTGTATAAGCTTCTGAAAGAATAGCTAAAAATAATCTTTCAACTCCTAATGAAGGTTCAATTACATAAGGCAAATATTTTTCATTCGTAATTGGATCTAAATACATTAATGATTGTTTAGAAAAATCTTGGTGTTGACGTAGGTCATAATCCGCTCTCGAAGCAATACCCCATAACTCATCAAATCCCCAAGAATACTTATATTCTATATCAGTTGTTGCATTTGAATAATGAGATAATTGTTCCCACTTATGATCTCTCATTCTAATATTTTCAGGGCTAAGTCCTAAAGATAATAAGAATTCATATGATTCGTTTTTCCAATAATTAAACCATTTCATTTCTTCTCCTGGTTTAGTGAAAAATTCAAGTTCCATTTGTTCAAATTCTCTTGTTCTAAAAATAAAATTACCTGGTGTAATTTCATTTCTAAATGATTTACCAATTTGTCCGATTCCAAAAGGAATCTTTTTTCGTGATGTTCGTTGAATGTTTTTAAAATTTAAAAATATTCCTTGAGCTGTTTCTGGACGTAAGTATATATCATTGTTAGTCTCATTAACAACTCCTTGACTTGTTTTAAACATGAGATTAAATTGTCTAATATCTGTATAATCGAGTTCCCCACAATTAGGGCAAACAATATTATTGGTAATAATGTATTCCATCATTGCTTCATTAGTCCATCCATCAGCTACAATTGAATTATTACTAAAATTCTCAATCAATTTATCAGCACGATGTCTAGTTTTACATTTTTTACAGTCTATTAAAGGGTCACTAAATCCACCAATATGTCCACTTGCTTCCCAGGTTTTTGGATTTAAAAGAATTGAACTATCCAGTCCAACATTTAGATTATTTTCTTGGACAAATTTCTTCCACCAAGCATTTTTTATATTATTTTTAAGTTCTACACCAAGAGGTCCATAATCCCAAGTATTTGCAAGTCCACCATAAATCTCGCTACCTTGGTAAACGAATCCGTAATTTTTAGCGTAGTTTACTAAATCTTCCATTTTTATATTACTCATCTTTTTCCTCCTGTGATACAAATTTCGACATAATTATGCAGTATATATTATAACACAAAATCAAAAAAAAGAGGCAAGCTCTTTTAGTATTTCTGTAATTGTTGCAATATATTTCTTGATTTTGTCTTAAAACTTACATATTGATCAAATAATTGATCAATGATATGTCTGATAATCACTCTTTTATTTTTTGACAATTCAAAGTTTTCGTAATCATTTATATCAATATAATACATTTTACTTAGAAGCAAGTATACATTGCTATCATATGATTGTTGATTAATTGATAAATGCTCAGCACAAATAAGCCCACCATTATCAATACTGAATACTAAGTCTTTTGTTTTACTACAAACATTACATTGTTTAAAATTAAGTCCATAACCTAAAAAATATAATAATTTTAACTCGAAAATAAAACAAAGGATTTCAGGATCTTGTTTTTCATTAAACAAGATGAACAATCTTTTTAGAAAATTAAACATTTTAGGATGATCAGAATCTTCAGAAATTGTATTATTTACTAATTCCATAATATGATTTAAATATGAATAAGCTAAAATGTCTTTTTTTATTTCGGGAAAATCATTCACTAATTCTCCTTCTTTTAAAGAGGGAAAACTACCTTTTGAGAATGTTATATTAATTAAGTTACCGTTTTGACTTAAAAAACGGTTAATACTATTCATTTTTTTTACACCATGAGCAATAACGCTTTGTAATCCATTTTTTGAATAAAGATAAAGGATTTTACTACTATCTTTATAATCTAAGGATTTTAATACAATTGCTTCTAAAAAATCCATATAATCACCTTCTATAATTCTTCGTTATATCCGAAATTTCTTAGATGGAAATCTTTATTTCGCCAATTTTTAACGACTTTACAATGTAAATCTAAATACACTTTAGATCCTAATAAATGTAATATATCTTTTCTTGCTAAAGTACCAATTTCTTTTATCATGCTTCCGCCTTTGCCAATAATGATTCCCTTTTGAGAGTTTCTTTCAACAATAATTGAAGCATGAATATTTATCAAATTAGGATTTTTATCATCATTCTGCATATATTCAATTAAAACCATTACTGAATGGGGAATTTCTTCTCGTGTTAATAAAAGAACTTTTTCTCTAATCAACTCACTAATAATAAATTTTTCAGGATGATCTGTGACCTGATCATCAGGATAATATTTTGGTCCTTCTTCTAGTTCATTTTCAATATCAACAAGTAGTTTATCTAAATTATCTCCTCTTAAAGCGCTAACTGTAAAGATTCCTTTAAATTTGTAACTAGTTTTAAATTTATCAATTAGTTTTTTCAAAAGAACTATATCTTTAATTAAATCAACTTTATTAACAACAAGAAAAACAGGCACTTTAACACCTTTTAATAATTCAATAATAAACTGATCACCTTTTCCAAATGATTGTGTACTGTCAATCATAAACATAATTAAATCAACACGATTTAATGTGTTGATTGCAGCATTTGTCATAAATTCACCTAGTTTATGTTGTGGTTTATGAATTCCAGGAGTATCGATGAAAATGATTTGTGATGTGTCAGAATTATAAATACCAGAAATATTATTTCTAGTAGTTTGTGGTTTATCACTTGTAATTGTAATCTTCTGACCTAGCACGTTATTCAAAAAAGTTGATTTGCCAGAATTTGGTCTACCGATGATGGTAACAAATCCTGATTTAAACATTATAAATCATCCTCTGAGAAAGCATAAGGAAGAAGATCTTTATTTAACACTGTTTTTATTTCGCCTTTATTATTAGTCATATGAACAAGTGCATCAGCTGGCATAAGTTCATTCATAACTTGGCGACATGCACCACAAGGTGAAATAAATTCATCTTGTTCAGTTGTTATTAATATTTCAACAATATCTTCTTTCCTAACCCCTCTACTATACGCAGTAAACAAGGCACTTCTTTCGGCACAATTTGAAAGTCCAAAAGAAGCATTTTCTACATTTACACCAATTATTACTTCACCGTTTTTTAACTTTAATGCCGCAGCAACTTTAAAATTAGAATATTTAGAATAAGAATTTTTTAAAGCTTTTTTTGCTTCATCGTACAATTTATTCATTTCTTCACCTACCTATATAGTTTTGCTTTATTTAAGATTTGATCTTGGAGACTATACATCTCCTTTTCTGCTTTTTCTGAATTATGGTCATAACCTAGAGCATGAAGGAATCCGTGGATAACTAAAAATCCTAGTTCTCTATTAAAAGAATGACCTAATTCATTAGCTTGTGTTAAGCACTTATCAACAGAGATAATAATATCTCCAAGGTTTCCTAAGTACCCATCAGGAAATGTTAAAACATCAGTTTCGATATCTTTATTTCGATATGTCTTATTAAGTTCTTGTATAGTAATATTATCTACTAAAACAATATTTATAGTCCTTTTTTTGATTTGAAGTTTATTTTCAGCTGTTGTTAAAACTTTATTTATAATTATTGAATAATCTTCTTGGTTGTAATTATTGACAATATTAGCTTTCATATTCTTCATACTTTGCTAAAACTTTTTGAACTAATGGGTGTCTAATTACATCAATTCTATCAAAACGAACAATATTTATTCCAGCAACATTGTCCAATAGCTTAATAGCATTAACTAATCCACTTTCAATTCTTTTTGGTAAATCAATTTGTGTTATATCTCCAGTAACAACCATTTTGGAGTTAAAACCTAATCTAGTTAAAAATAGTTTCATTTGATTAAATGTTGTATTTTGTGCTTCATCTAAAATAACATAAGCATTTTCTAATGTTCTTCCTCTCATATATGCAAGCGGAGCAATTTCGATAATACCTTTTTCAATTAAATCTTCAACTTGTTTCTTTCCAAGTACTTCATATAGAGCATCATAAAGAGGTCTTAGATATGGATCAACCTTTTCTTTTAAATCTCCAGGAAGAAAACCTAAACTTTCACCGGCTTCAACAGCTGGTCTAGTTAAAATAATTTTCTTGATTTCACCAGCACGCAGTTTAGCAAGACCGTTTACAACAGCAACATATGTTTTTCCAGTTCCTGCTGGTCCAATTGAAAATACTAGATCATGATTATTTATTGATTTAATATAATTTGCTTGATTTAATGTTTTTGCGAATATTGGTTTACCAGTAAATGTTTTAGTAATTAATAATCTGTTAACGTAAATATCAACAATTTCTTCAATATCCTTCTCTTCAACTAGTTTAGCAATATATATAATATCTCTTTCAGAAATAATAATATTGCTATTTGCAATCGCAATAAGGGTTTCAAATATCTTTTCAAGAAGATTAATAACCGCTTTATTGTCAGTTGATACAAAAATGTCTTCACCTTTAGTGAAAATTTTTATATTAAATATTGAATTTAAGACTTTAATATTTTTATCATTGCTTCCCATTACTACTCTAAAACTATCCATCTTATGAAATTTGATTACTAGTTTTGTTAAATCTACCAAATTATCAAGCCTCCACAAATTTTCTATCTTCATTATAGCATAACATCTAATTTTTAAGAAAAAAATAACGGTATATTATACCGTTATAGATTATTTATTTCCTCTTTTTTGATTTGCTTTTTGTTTTATTTTTTTAGAAATACTAGGTTTTACATAGTATTCTCTTTTACGAGCTTCTTGCAGGGTACCCGAACGTGAAACATCGCGCTTAAATCTTCTTAAAGCGTCTTCTATCGATTCATTTTCTCTAATTACAGTTTTTGCCATGAGGTGTCCCTCCTTTCACTCTTGAATTTCCGTTAATATAATATCAAATTACGCTTTAAATGTAAAGTTTTTTGTCAAAAACCTTTCTTTTTAATCGATTTATAGAATAATAGGCTCATATATGGTATTATAATTGTATGAAATTTAGGATGGAAGTGATAGAATGACAATTGATAGTTTAATCCAATTAGCAATGGAAAACATCTATATTAGCATAGGTGTTTTACTTGTAATGATTTTCATTATATTTAGACTTTGGAAAACAATTACAATTCATTTAGGTGCCAAAAAATATGTTAAAAAATCAAGAAAATTAAGAAAAAAAAAATATAATGGTATTCAATTAGTTGATAAAATTCAAAAGAAGCGAAAAAAAGGAACTAATACTTATAATAAACTAAAAAGCCGTGGAAAGAAAAGAGTTAAAAAATACTTTATCTATAAAATCGAAGAATTACCTGTAATTACAAGATTCTCATATGGGAAACTATTTAAGAGATCTAGCGATAAACTTATTATTTTTGCTAGAAATGAACAAAAGATAGTTAAAAAAGTTGGAGTTAGAAAAGGACTAAAAAAAATTATTGATATCACAAATAAATATCAATGTTTAGATGAGATGATCCATTTCTTACACAATTTACCAGAAGCTATTTTAGAACAGCAGGATTATGATGTTTACCTTAGCGAACAAGATATTTCTATTGGCTATATGATTAAATAATTAAATAATATTAAAAAAGTCTACTCTATCTAAAATAGTTTTAGACTTTTTATTTACTAGTATCGATTTTTCCAAAAGTATCTTTATATTTTGCTTTATCAATTAAAACATTAACAATCTGATTATGTAATGTTTCATTTTTTAAAACTTTTAGATAAATATAAGTACTAGAATGCCCATAAGTGAATTGTTTATCTGACTTTTCAAATATTACACTTAAAGGCTTGTTTTTGCTCTTATTAATAAAGTTAGTGGCCAATCGATTATTTAATTTTAAGAGTTGATTAACTCGATATGATTTGATAATTCCATTTAGATGTCCACTCATTTTTGCAGCTTTTGTTCCACTTCGAGAAGAAAACGGAAAAACATGTAGTTCACTAAAAGCAACCTTTTCAATAAAGTCATACATTTCTAAAAACATTTCATCGGTTTCATTTGGAAATCCAACTATAACATCAGTTGTAATTGCAATATCTGGTATTAAACTTCTAATATGGTCTATATGCTTCATAAATTGCTTTTTATTGTACTTTCTTTTCATTTGTTTAAGTATTTCATCACTTCCGCTTTGAAGTGGTATGTGAAGGTGTTTAGCAAATATTGGATTATTGGCAATTAAGTTTATTATTTCATCAGTTAATTCATTTACTTCGATTGAAGAGATTCTTAATCTTTTCAATCCTTTTATTTCTTTTAGGTCATTTAAGAGATCATAAAAACTATAGTTCTCTAAATCTTGTCCATACCCTCCAGTATTAATTCCTGTTAAAACGATTTCATGATAGCCATTTTTTACTAAATCAGTTGCCTCTTCAATAACTGAATCTTTTGGTCTACTACGAACAGGTCCTCTAGCGTAAGGAATAATACAATAAGTACAAAAGTTATTACAACCATCTTGGATCTTTAAAAATGCTCTTGTGTTTTCGGTAAAATTTGTTACTTTTACTTCATCAAAAACACGATATCTAGAGATATCTGTTACTTCTTTTATTCGTTGTCTTTCATTTAAAACTTTATTAACTAAAGGTAGTAAATGCTCTCTATTCTTTGTACCAATTACAATATCAACACCATCAATTGAGAAAACTTCATCAGTAGATAATTGAGAATAGCAACCCATCACAGCAATTACAGCCTCTGGATTTATTTTTATAAGTCTTCTAATTGCTTTTCTACTTTTAGAAGCGGCTGAATTAGTTACTGTGCATGTATTTATAATATAGACATCAGCATATTCTTTTGGACTAACTCTTTCAAAGCCACTTTCTTTAAATAATCCCCAAACACTTTCTGTTTCATAGGTGTTTACTTTACATCCTAATGTATCAAAAGCTATTTTCATTTTCTCACCTACTTCTTTATATTACTTATTTTCATTTAAAATTATAACATAAAAAAAAGATTACAAAAAGTAATCTTTTTTGTTATATTTTTAGGGCTTTTTTAAATTTTTCCCAAATACTTGAATCTTTTGTTAAATCAGTTTTTTCTAATTCTTCAAAAAGTTTTGTTTGATGTCTAGAAAGTTTATTTGGAGTAACAACATTTATGATAATATGTTCATCTCCCTTTCTTTTAGATCTAACATTTGGCGCTCCTTTTCCTTTTAAACGGAAAGTTGTTTTACTTTGTGTACCAGCTGGCACTCTAAGTTTAACATCTCCATAAGGTGTTGGAACTTTTATCATATCACCCATTGCTGCTTGAACAAAAGTAATTGGAACTTCAATAAGTAAATCATCATTATGTCTTTCATAAAGCGGATGTTTTCTTACATCAAATAAGATATATAAATCTCCTGAAGGACCACCGTTGTATCCTTTGTTTCCATAGCCTTCAAGGCGAATTTGTTGTCCTGAATCAATTCCGACAGGAACTTTAACCTCAATTTCTTTATTATGCGATTCAATTCCTTCACCATTACATGTTGAACATTTTCTAGTAATCTCTTTTCCTTTTCCATTACAAACAGGACATATCGTTTGTGTTCTTGTAGTACCAAAAATAGATTGTTGTTGAACAACAACAGTCCCTTTTCCATTACAACGACTACACGTTTTAACATCTTTTCTAGAAAATGCTCCTGTTCCATGGCAAACATGACATTCCTCATGAATATTAACTCTAATATGTTTTTTGGCACCAAAAATTGACTCTTCAAAAGATACATTCATTCTCTTTTGAAGATCTTGTCCTTTTCTAGGTCTGTTTGATGTACGAGGACTTTCTCCTCCACCAAAGAAACTAGAAAAGATATCATTAATATCAAAGTCAAATCCAGAACTTTGGAAACCTTGTCCTTGATTTGCTTGATGTCCAAAACGATCATATTGACCTCTTTTTGAAGAATCACTTAATACTTCATACGCTTCTTGAACCTCTTTAAATTTTGCCTCAGCATTACTTTCAGTAGAAACATCAGGATGATATTTCTTAGCAAGTGTTCGATAGGCTTTTTTAATATCTGGTTCGCTTGCTCCTTTGTTTATTCCAAGAACATCATAGTAATCTCTTTTGCTCATAATTACACCTCAATTTGTAACGATATGAAGCAGATTAACTGCTTCATATCATATTTAGTCTATACTTCTTCGTATTCCGCATCAACGATGTCATCATCGTTGTCGTTTTCTTCTGTTGCATCTGCTCCATTAGCACCTTGAGCAGCTTCAGCTTCCGCTTGAGCTTTTTCATATGCTTTTGTAGCTAAGGCTTGAGCCAATGTATTTAGTTCTTCTTTTTTAGTTCTAATATCTTCTAAGTCTGTTCCTTCTAAAGCTTTTTTAAGTTCTTCAGTTTTTTCTTCAGCTTCAGTTTTTTCATCTTCAGTAATATTATCTGCTAGGTCAGTAATTGCTTTAGATGTTGCGAATATTAATTGATCTGCTTCATTTCTTAAATCTGCTTCATCTTTTAATAATTGATCAGCTTCGGCATTTTCTTCAGCATCTTTAACCATTTTTTCAATGTCAGAATCTGATAATCCAGAATCATTTTGAATAGTAATACCTTGTGATTTTCCTGTACCTAAATCTTTTGCTTTTACATGAACAATACCGTTCGCATCAATATCAAATGATACTTCTATTTGTGGTATACCTCTTGGTGCTGGTGGGATATCCGTTAATTGGAAGCGACCTAATGTTTTATTTTGATTAGCCATTGGTCTTTCTCCTTGTAATACATGTAAATCTACGGCAGGTTGATTAGCTGCGGCTGTTGAGAATATTTGTGATTTAGATGTTGGAATTGTTGTATTTCTTTCAATAAGTTTTGTAAATACGCTACCTAATGTTTCAATTCCCAATGATAAAGGTGTAACATCTAGTAATAATACATCTTTAACATCACCTGATAATACTCCAGCTTGAATTGCAGCACCCATTGCTACTACTTCATCAGGATTAACTGTTTTATTTGGAGCTTTACCTAGTTCTCCTCTAATTGCATCTTGAACGGCCGGGATTCTAATTGAACCACCAACAAGTAAAATTTGATCTATATCATTTTTAGTCATACTAGCATCTTTTAAAGCTCTTCTTACTGGTCCCATTGTTTTTTCAACTAAGTCAGAAGTAAGTTCATTGAATTTAGCTCTTGTCAATGTTTGTTCTAAATGGACAGGTCCACTTGGGCCAACACTAATAAATGGTAATGAAATTTGTGTTGATGTAATTCCACTTAAATCTTTTTTAGCTTTTTCAGATGAATCTTTTAAACGTTGCATTGCCATTCTATCTTTTGAAAGATCAATAGCTGTTTCTTTCTTAAATTCAGTAACTAAGAAATCGATAATTCTTTGATCAAAGTCATCTCCACCAAGACGGTTATTACCAGCTGTTGAGATTACTTCAAAAGTTCCATCAGCAAGTTCAAGAATTGAAACATCAAATGTTCCTCCACCCAAGTCATATACTAATACTGTTTGAGCTTGATCTTTTTTATCAATACCATATGCAAGAGCTGCGGCTGTAGGTTCATTTATAATACGTTTAACTTCAAGTCCAGCGATTTTCCCAGCATCTTTTGTTGCTTGTCTTTCAGCATCATTAAAGTATGCTGGAACTGTAATTACAGCTTCAGTGACTTTATGTCCTAAATATTCTTCAGCTGTTTTCTTTAAACTTTGAAGAATCATTGCTGAGATTTCTTGAGGTGTATACTCTTTTCCGTTAACTTTTGCTTTATAGTTTGTTCCCATTTTTCTTTTAATCGATGTTACCGTGTCAGGGTTAGTTATTACTTGTCTTTTTGCTACTTCCCCAACTTGAATTTCTCCATTTTTGAATGCTACTACTGATGGTGTAGTTCTTACACCTTCTGCATTTGCTATTACTTTTGCTTCGCCACCTTCCATTACGGCTACACAAGAGTTAGTTGTTCCTAAATCAATACCTATAATTTTTCCCATTTTGTTTCACTCCTTATTATTCGCTTATCTTTACGATAGCGGGTCTTATTAGTCTATCTTTAAACATATATCCTTCTTGTAATACTTCAAGTACTACATTTACATCAGTTCCTTCGACTTTTTCGGTCAATATTGCTTGATGAAAATTGGGATCATATTCTTCGTTCAAGGCGTCAATCAAGCTAACACCTTCATCTTCTAATGCTTTGTTTAATTGTTCTTTTATCATTTTAAATCCTTGAAATATTTTTTCACTTTCTTTATCAGTTACTTGATGTTTTAAGGCAAGATTGAAATGATCAAGTGAAGTTAATAAATTTTTACTAACGTTCATTGCGGCATATTTTCTTTCAGTAATTCTTTCTTTTTCAAGACGTTTTTTAGTATTCTCTAAATCGGCCTTTTCTCTTAGAAGATCATTTTGTAACTGTTTTATATTTTCTTCTAATTCAATAATTATTTCTTCAGGTGTTTTTTCAATTACTTTGTCAATTATTTCTTCTACTTGTTCTTTAGATGTCTCTTCTTCAATCTTTACTTCTTCTTTTGTACTTTTCTTTTTTGTCATAACTTACTCCTTATATAGTTTCGACATGTGTTTTGCTAAATATTTAATTAATGGAATTACTTTTTGATACTCCATCCTCGTTGGTCCTACCACTGCGATTGTACCTTTTGCATTGTCGCCAAAGCCGTACGGAACAGTGATAACTGTGCAATTTCTCATTGCACTAACAGCATTTTCTTTACCAATTTTGACTGTTATTCCGGTGTTTCTAGTATCTTCAACTAATTTAAAGATATCGTTTTTTTCAAAGAATGACAGTAATTCTCTAACTCTTCCAATATCACTAAACTCAGGTTGATATAACATATTACTTTGTCCTGATAAATAGTATTTACTTTGAGTAAATTTCGTAAATGCTTCTAAGAATGTTTCAATTATTGTACTATTATAAATTAGTATTTCCTTAATTTTATGCTCATTAATTTCATAATGTAGTTTTTCACTAACTTGAGAAATTGGACAATCAAATAAAATATCGTTAAATATTTCAATTACTCTTTTCATCTCTTCTACATCAGTATTATCGGGAATAGTGATTTGTTTACTCTCAACATGTCCGCGATTTGTGATTACCAGTAAAACTGATACATTTTCATATAGTGGTACTAATTCAATCTTTTTTACTCGCGAGCCATAAGCACTCGGGCCTAAAGCGATAGTTGTATAGTTAGTAAGTTGACTTAAAAGATTCATTGCCTGTCTAATTGCTTCATCTCTTTTAATATCTTTATTACTGAATAGTTCGTCAATAACTGTAAAACTATCACTATAACTTTGATTGTTTGAAAGAAGCTTTTCGATATAATAATGGTATCCTTTATCACTTGGAATTCTCCCACTAGAAGTATGAGTTTTTTCTAAAAGTCCCAAATCTTCTAAAAAAGCCATTTCATTTCTAATTGTCGCAGATGATATATCCAATAAATCCGCCAAAGTCTTAGAACCGATTGGCTCGGCCGTTTTAACAAATTCATCAACGATTAATTTTAAAATTGATTTCTGTCTAATAGAAAGCATAAACTCACCTCATTTAGCACTCTTACTTTTTGACTGCTAAGAACATTATACACTACACTTTTGGCAGTGTCAAGTGTTGAGTGCTAAAATATGTTTTTTTTTAAAAAAGCAGCCTAATTTAGGCTGCTTTACCCTATAACAAAAGGATTTTCGTACTTTTCATTTAATATTGTTGTAAAATGTCCATGTCCAGGATAAACAATCGTATTATCCCGACAAATTTTAACAATAGTTTGAATACTTCTTTGAATATCTAATGTATTAGAAGTTGGTAAATCTGTTCTTCCAATAGTACCTTTAAATAGTGTATCACCACTAAAAAGAAAGTTCTTATATTTAAAACATACACTACCTCTAGTATGTCCTGGAGTATCAATTATTCGGATTGATTCTTTCCCGATTTTAAGTTTATCGTTTTCAGTAAAAGTGATAACAGCAGATTTATCACTTACTGTAAATTTTTTATAAGTTAGCCCTGATAAATTCAAATTAGGATCAAAAAGAAAATCTCTTTCTTTTTCATGAATATATATTTTTATATCATAATCTCTAACTAAATCATTTACAGCAATAATATGATCAAAATGACCATGAGTTAACAAAATTCCTAATAATTTAAAGTTTTTACTATCTATATATTGTTTGATTTCATTATAATTAGTACCTGGGTCAATTATATAAGCTTCTTCTCTTTCATTAATAATATAAGTGTTTTCGGCGAAATCATTTAAAATTGCTTTAATCATTTACAACTAGTGATGCTGCGCCATAGATACCAGCATCATTCCCCAATTGAGCTAAAACAATAATTGTATCTTTAACAGAATTAAAAGCTGTTTGTTGAAAATGTTTTCTTATTTTATCTATGAAAAACATCCCTGATTTAGCTACTCCTCCACCTATAATTATAATATCAGGATTAGTTACTAAACTTAATATTTGACATGCATATCCCAAGTAATACGATGTTTTTTCAACTACTGCCAAACTTAACAAGTCGCCTTCTTTAGCAGCATCAAAAATATCTTTAGCGCTATAGTTGTCTTTTAGTTTTGTTGATAAATTTGTTGTTTGATGCATTTGAGTAAACATATTCTTAATACCAGTAGCGCTAGCTACAGTTTCTAGGCATCCTACGCTGCCACAGTTACATAATAAGCCGTTTTCGTGAACAACTCTTATATGTCCGATTTCACCCGCTGAACCATGTGTTCCATCAATTACTTTTGAGTTAACTACTATTCCTCCACCTACTCCAGTTCCAACGGTAATCATTGCACTATTTTTATACCCTTTTGCGGCCCCTTGCCAAGTTTCACCAAGCACCGCAACATTAGCATCGTTTTCAACAAAGATAAGATCGTTTTTAATATATTTGTAAAATTCTTTTTTTAAATCATAATTTTCCCATGGTAAATTAATGCCTTTTATAATAATTCCATTTACAATAGGTCCAGGAACACCGAAGCCATAACCTAAAACATCTTTTAACTGAACTTGATGCTTTTTAATAGATTCATAAATATCTTCTAGTATGTATACTCCTTTATTGGTTATGTTAGTGTTTATTTCCCATTTCTCAATTAACTCACCACTCAAGTTAAAAAGGCCAATTTTTATTGACGTTCCACCAATATCAAATCCATAAATATATTTTTTCATAATGACACCCCTTAATTAAAAAAACTTCTTATGTAAAGAAGTTTTTTGTTATTTTTTCTCTTTGTGAAGTGTTTGTTTTCTACATTTTGGGCAATACTTTTGTGTCTCCATACGTTCTGGATGAATCTTTCTATTTTTATGTGCACGATAGTTTTCGCTTTTACAAACTGTACATCTTAAAGTGAAATGTGTTCTCATCTTTATTCCTCCTAACAAAACTCTATAATAATATATCACTCTTTCCGATAAAATGCAATAGATATCTATTTTTTTCTAGGTATTTAAGGTATAATTAAAGCGGTGATAATATGATGAGAAGAGAACAAACAAAAAAGGTTTATGTTAAAGATATTCCGATTGGTGGCAGTAACAATGTCGTTATTCAAACAATGACTACTACAAAAACAAAAAATATTGAAGAAACGATAAGTCAAATTAATACGTTAGCTACCGCTGGTAGCGCGATTGTTAGGCTTGCAATTTTGGACATAGAAGATGCGAATGCGATTAAAGAGATTAAAAATAGAGTTAATGTTCCACTTGTAGCCGATATTCATTTTGATTATCGCTTAGCGCTTATTTGTGCTGATAACGGTATTGATAAAATTAGAATAAATCCGGGAAATATAGGGAATAAAGACCGCATAAAATTAGTTGTCGATAAATGTTTAGAGAAAGCTATTCCAATTAGAATAGGAATTAACGGTGGGTCACTCGAAAAACATATTACTCAAAAATATGGAGTTACTTCAAAAGGAATGTTAGAATCAGCTAAATACCATGTCAAATTACTTGAAGAACTTAATTTTACAAATATTATAATATCTTTAAAATCTAGTGATATCTATAAAACTGTTGAAGCTTATCGAATGGCTTCGAGAGAGTTTAATTATCCCCTGCATCTAGGGATTACTGAGGCTGGCACATTATTTAGTGGAACAATAAAAAGTTCAATAGGACTTGGGATATTACTGTATGAAGGAATTGGCGACACAATTAGAGTAAGTTTATCAACTGATCCCATTGAAGAAATAAAAGTCGCAAAGGAGTTACTGAGTTCTTTAGGTCTTTATAAGAAACCGAAGATTATTAGTTGTCCAACTTGTGGCCGAATTCAATACAACATGTTTGATTTAGTAAATAAAGTAGAAGCATATTTAGAAAAAATTGATTCTAATATTACCGTTGCTGTTATGGGCTGCGCTGTTAATGGGCCTGGTGAAGCAAAAGCCGCTGATATTGGTATTGCTGGTGGGAAAAAAGAAGGATTAATTTTTGTTGGTGGAAAAATAAAGAGAAAAGTAAAAGAAAATGAAATGTATGATGAATTAATCAAAGAAATAAATATATATATAAAAAAAGACGTAAGCTAAATTAGCTTGCGTCTTCTAACTTATAAAATGCTAAGAAGTTTATTTTCACACCAATGTAATTTATGCCATCTGGTGAATAATATTCAATACTACTAACAATAAATACTTGTTCAGAGTTAAATAGTAAATCAATAAATTCTTCAATAACTGAATCATCCATCGTTGTAAAATAAACTTGAACTTCTACTATTTTAAAATCTTCCTGTAATTGTTTAAATGTAGTTCCATCTGTGAAAGTAACTTCTGAATCAGGATCAACTTCTCTTTGGAAATCAACTGATTCGTTTATTCCAATTACTTCTAACATTGCAAAAGTATAATGAGTAAGTTCAGTTTGTGAATAATAATTTGGTACTTGTCCATAAAGTTCATAGAGATGATTTATTTGAATGTCTTTGTACTCTTCAACTGATTTTTCTAAATCATCATTTGTTTTTTGCAAAGAAATATTTGATTCTTCTAACTGAGTAATTTTAGCATTAATGTTACCAAGTGTAATGCTTCTTATTAATAATACAGTTCCAACAATTAAAATTAAAATACCATAGTATAGATAATTACTTACTTTTCTATTCAGCATCTCTATCAACTCCTAAAGTGAATGTTGCACTATAAAGCACAGCATCTCCAGTTCTAACTGGAATTGAATATTCGCTTGATTCTACCCATGACAATTCAAGTAAATTATTATTTAAGATATTATAAGCAAATGGTGAAGAAATAAGAACTGTTACTCGTAATTCTCCAACATCAGAGAAATACTGAGTAAAGATAATTGATCCTTCACTACCATCAACCAATAACTCAACATCATCTAAATAGTTATTAAAATCAACTTTTAATAATGCTAATGCAACAATTTCTTCTTCAAAAGCAATTGTTTCTAAATCTATTTCATACCCTACAAACTCCTCATTTGTAAGCATTAATTCATGTTCTAAATCGTTATTTAGAGCACTTAAAATCTCGAATTTTTCTGTAGCTGTTCTAAATGGCATATAAATAAGTACAAAAGATAAGAATACACCTAGAAACAAAGCCGAAATAACATTAATATTAAATCTTCTTGATCTTCTTATTTCAGGAAGTAAATCAACATAGACAAAGTCACTAATTCCATTCGCTGATTTTGAATAAATATGTTTATTTCCCATATTACCACAATCCTTTTTGTTGTACTAAACTAGCTGCTAGAGGAATATAACATTCTCTATCTATCAAAGTATCAACAATCTTACTTATTGTTTTCATATTAAATATTTCCGTTTGAACAAGGGCACCTTCTTCATAGAAATAAGCATTTAATTCCTCATTAGTAAATTTATTTGACATATTAAATAAAACTAATTTTTCAATACTACGATCTCCCGCATTAATATTGAATTTAAAGTAATTTGATATCTTTCCAATTTCTTGATCTAAAACACTAATATACTTTTTACTATCCATTTCAGCAATATTCAAATTTTGTACTAATGAGAAAATCGGGATTTCTTCATCAAATATATAAATCGAATAAGTTTCATCAAAAATAGCAACAAACATAATATCAGTATCAAATTTAACATCAGAATCTTCATATTTGCGATAATAGTATAAACGATGTAATGAAAGTGGTGGAATATCAGTTCTAATCACTTGCATATTCATTTCATAAAACATATCCATATATGTTTTTAGTTCGTGTTTAGGAGCATAAAACATTATTACTTCATAATGGTCTTCACTCTTACGATGAATAATATAATCCATTTTCATATCATCAAAAGGAATCATAATCGTTTTACCAATTTGCGATTCAATATATTCCCCAATCTCAGTTGGTTTATAGATGATTGGTACTTCGATTTTTCTAAAAGTAAATAGTTCCTCATGAATAATTAAATTTACTCTTCTCGACCTAATTTTGAATAATTTAAAAGTATCCTTAATAATATTAAGTAGTTTTTCTTCTTTATAAATTATTCCATTTTCAATCGTACCTTTTGGCAACTTAACACTTGAATATTTAAGTTTTTTCATATTATAGCCATCCGGTTTTTCAATAAAACTAAATTCACTATCTGTAAAAAAACAGTTAATAGAAACTTTTGCCATGTGTGCACCTTCTTCCTTAACTTAAAATTACCATATACCATTCAAGAATAGTATTTCCTAGGAAATACGCTAATAAACTACCAATAGCTATGAATGGAACAAACGGTAAATAACTACCTTTTTTACCAAAAATAACACTATAAATCATTGCGATTAATGATGCAAAAAACAATGATAAGAAAACTGTTTGATATCCGAGAACTAATCCAATAATTAGATATAGTTTAATATCTCCTCCACCAAGGGCGTCTTTCTTAAATCGTTTTTTACCATATAATGCGATTAAATACATAAAAATA
>JAUVLT010000019.1 GCA_030600605.1 Mycoplasmatota bacterium | reverse complement strand
GGTGATTTATTATGAAAAACTTGAGAGTAGTAAATGTAAAAGAAATGAGATTTATGGATGAGTATACATGTACACAGTTACAAATTTGTTCTTTAGAACTAATGGAGAGAGCTGGGTCTTTTATCTATCTGAGTATTTTAGAGGATATTGGATTAGACAAATCAGTTGAGAACATAACGATTGTTTCTGGAATTGGAAATAATGGTGGTGACGGACTTGTTGTTGGGATTCATTTATTAGAAAATCATTATCGAGTACAATTTATTATTGTTGGTAGTTTAGACAATCAAACGGAAGAATCTAAAGTAATACTAGAAAGAGTATTAAATCTTAATGGAAAAGTCTTTTTTGTTAATGATCAAAAAGATATATCTAAGCTATCAATTGTATTTAGAAAATCAACTTTTATCATTGACGCTATTTTCGGGATAGGGTTAACTCGTGATGTCGAAGGTTTTTATAAAGATGTTATAAACTTAATAAATAAAAGTAACGCTCATGTTTGTAGTATTGATATTCCTTCAGGGATTAAAACCAATAATGGATTAAAAGCAATGGTCGCAGTCATTGCTGATTATACAATAATTATCCAAAACTATAAAATTGGTAATCTCTTAAATGATGCTAAGGATTACCATGGCAAAACAATCCTTTTAGATATTGGTATCTTGAGTGTAGTATCAAACAGTAGACGTTTTTTCCTTCGAAAAGATGAATACTTAAATTCATTACCTAAAAGATTAAGTAATACTCATAAATATCATTATGGAAATATTTTAACTATTGGGGGAAGTAATGGAACAATGGGAGCACCGGTACTAGCTGGCTATAGTGCTCTAAGAAGTGGTTCGGGGTTGTCTTCGATAGCTTACAACAATAAGTATATTAATAATATCATAAATATCTATCCAGAACTTATGGCTAAGACATACGTTACAGTTGAAGAATTGTTAGCTTACACTAATAAGAAAAATGTAATTGTATTTGGTCCAGGACTTGGTAGAAATGATGATATTAATTATGAAATACTTCAAGAACTATTAAGGTTAGATATACCATTAGTCATTGATGCAGATGGAATATATTATTTAAAAGCATTACTTGGTGAAATAAAAAATCGTAAAAATATTGTCATTACTCCACATTATGGAGAACTTGCAATGTTACTAGATACTGATTCCTCAAGTATTCAAGAAGATCCCTTTAAATATATCAAGATCCTTACAAACACCTACAAAATGACAGTTGTTTTAAAAGGATCATGTACTTTAATTGCTAATTCTAAAACAACATATTTTAGTAATTACGGTAATCCAGGAATGGCAACTGCTGGTAGTGGTGATGTTTTATCAGGTATTATTGCAAGTATGATTGGCAAGGGAAATAAAATGTTAGAAGCTTGTAAACTAGCTGTCTTAATTCATTCTCTTTCGGGTAAGTACGCACGAGAAGCTGTGGGAGAAGAATCGTTAATTGCGACAGATATTATCAAACACATTCCCAATGTGTTTGAAGACCTTACAAAAAAGTAGATTTTTGAAAAGAGGTGTCAAAATGAGAAATATATATGTAATGATAGTAGTTACAATACTGTTCTTTATTATGAGTATGGATTTCTTGTTTACTACAAATGTATATATTGATTTATTATTAGTTATTCTTTATTTGGGACTTGTGGCTAGAGCTGCTTTAAACCTAAAAACTGATATAACTGTAATTGAAGGAGAGTATATTCTTAAAGAAAAAAATACAGCGTATTTTGCTCCTTTGATTTTTATTATGTTTTTAAGCTTCTCAATAGGTGTTGGAATAATTATGATAGTGATAAACGTATTAGTTGTTGTCTTGTTATATGTTTATGTTTTTATTTCTATTAAGGAAAACAAAATAATTATTTCACATGAAACTATCACGGCAAAGTATCTAAATGGTAATAGTGCTTCTATGAAATGGAGCAATATTGTTAGAGTTGATTTTAGTTGGATATACAATTTGATAATCTTTACCGACAAGGAAGATAATGAGATTAAACTAGATATAAGTTTAAAGGATTTCTTACTTGTTATTAATATGATGAAAGAGAAATTATTAAAAGAAGATTACGAAGAAGCTTTTAAAAAACTTAGAATATACAACTGGGTATTCTTAATGAATTCAAATAATATGTATTTAAAGTAAGATATAGGGTATAATTATATTAATGAAATAACAATTTAAGGAGAAAACTAATGAGTGATGAAAATAAAAAAATAGCTATTTTAATCGACGCGGATAACGTTGAGCATAGACACATTGAAAATATTATGACAAAAGTAACAAGTTACGGGAATCCTGTAATTAGAAGAATATACGGAGACTGGGGGAGCCCATTACTAAAAAATTGGCGTGAAATATTAAAAGAACTTGCATTTATTGAAGTTCAAGTAACACCCAATTCAAAGTATAAAAATGCGACTGATATATCATTAGTAATTGATGCTATGGATATTCTAACTGAAAGAGATATTGATATTTATTGTATTATTTCTAGTGATAGCGATTATACAAAATTATCATTGAGACTAAAAGAATCTAATAAAATGGTTATTGGATTTGGAGACAAAAATAAATCAAACAAAGCATTTGTTAATTCTTGTGATGAATATATTTATTATGATACTCTTTCAACAAAATATAAAGATATTGGTTCTGAAGAAAAAACAAAGAAATTCACTAAATCTAAACTAAGAAAAGAAACAAAATTACTTAGAATCCTAAGAAATATAATTGAAGAGTTATCTAGTGATAACGGTTCGAAAATAAACTTAGGGGAAGTTAAGAAACGTGTTGTAAGTATTTTGCCAGATTTTGATACCCTTAACTACGGATTTGAAAAGTTTTCAGATATGATTTATGCTTTTGATTATTGGGTACTTGATGAAAGAAAATATAATATTTTAAGAACAAAGTAGTATTTTAATATTTTAACAAAAGATATGTTTTACAGTTAAATTATCTATGATATAATTTAACTAAACCAGGGAGGTAGTACAATGATTGATTTTGCGAATATGAAGTATATTAAAATGAAACAAGATTCAAGTTATAAAAAGAAAGCAGAAGACTTAATTGTTTCGGGAGAAGAAATACTTGATTCTTATAAGGCAATTAGAGATGGAATTGTTTTTACAACAAAAAGAATTATTATAATAAATGTTCAAGGATTTACAGGAAAAAAAATAGATTATACAAGCATACCTTATGCAAAGTTTAATGCTTATTCAATCGAAACATCTGGTGTATTTGATATGGATGCTGAACTTGATATATTTATTAGTGGTATGGGAAAATTGAGATTTGAATTTAGAGGTAAATCTGATATTAAAGAGATTTCTAAATTTATATCACAAGCAATTATTTAATAACAAAAAAAATATCTGTAAAAAGATATTTTTTTATTTATATATATATTTTTGTATTGTTATTTGTTGTATAATAAATTCTAAGGAGTGATACTATGAAACCCAAAATATTAAAAATTATTAAATATGATTATTTTTCTTCACTATTATTTATTATCGCAATAGTAGTTACATTACTTTTTGCTGCAATTATAGCTGTAGGATCTGGAATAGGAATTGTAATTATAATAGCTCTTGTTAGTTATACATTACTTGTACTAAGAGTTTTTCTTGTAAGAAAAGATATTTATAGATTAAAAGATTCTAAAATTATGGGGACAGTCCATCGCTTTGATCGTAATAATGGAAACTTCTATATTGTTATTAATTATGAAGTTAATACAAGATCTTTAGGAAAGAGATTTCCAGTACTTGCTGGACCTGTTTTAAGAGCAAAATTGAGAAAACTAAAAGATGTTGAATTACTAGTTGATATAGATAAACCAAAAAGAGTATACATTGCTCAATTCTTTTATTAATATTAAATAAGGGCTATTTATAGTCCTTGTTTTTATCAGATAGTAACAGAGATTATTTTGAAGGAGTAAACTATGAAGAAATATGAAACATCTAAAAAGAGGGTATGGATACCATTTGTAATTATAATAGGTATTGCAGCTGTAATTATTTATATTATCTATCGAGATTTTTATCTTGTAGGAACAGTAATACTAATTCCTTTGTTCTTTTTGCCTAGTATTATGCGTTCTAAAAGAAAAGATCCTGATTTAGTAATCATTGATTACAAACTCATTAAAAGAGGAAGACCGATTAATAAAGAATATGAATTAAGCGAATACTATGAATTTAAGATTGAGGGAAAATTTAGCCTAACATCTAAAATATATGGTTATAAACTTGTTGATGAAATAAAGAAAAGAGATCTTCTTGTGAGACCAATTTACCAAGATTCACTTGAAACGATTCTTAAAAGGATGTATTCAGCAAGATTATCATAAATCAATGCTGGACTTTCAGTATCGCGTGTTGGACTTAGTGCACATTACAACTAAGATTCACAAATTGTTAAAAATAAAAATCACTTATTATCAAAATGGATAAACACTTAAAAGAAATTTATAAAAAGTATCAAGAATTAGTAAAGCAGACTTAGTAAAAAAAAGTCTGCTTTTTCTATGAGCACTTTAGCGCTGTAGTGATTTAAAGCGCTAAACAAAGCCGTGAAAAGCCATAAAAACCTTTATTTATGAGGCGAATTAAGGTATAATAAGAATAACTAAAAGTTTGGAGATGGTATTATGATTATATTAGACGGAAATAGTTTAGATTTAGAGATGTTTATTAAAGTTGCTAGATTCAAAGAAAAAGTAGTTATTAGTGATAATAGTAAATCTTTAGTATTAAAAGCTAGGAATTTTGTTGATGATGTAGTAGAGAGTGAAAGAATTGTGTATGGAATAAATACTGGATTTGGTAAACTTTCAGATGTACCTATTGAAAAAGAAAATGTTAGTGAACTTCAAAAGAATCTTTTAATGAGTCATGCTTGTGGAGTCGGTTCTCCATTTTCTGATGAAATTGTTAGAGGGATGATGGTGCTCAGAATCAATGCTTTAATTAAAGGATATAGTGGAGTTAGATTAAAAACTTTAAACAAATTAGTGGAAATGTTAAATAAAGATGTTTGTCCTGTTGTCTTTGAAAAAGGAAGCTTGGGAGCTAGTGGTGATTTAGCTCCACTTTCTCATATGAGTTTACCAATAATTGGACTTGGTGAAGTATATTATAAAGATAAAAGAATGGATACAATGGACGCTTTTAATAAAGCAGAAATATTACCATTAGATGCTTTAAAAGCAAAAGAAGGTCTCAGTTTAATTAATGGAACTCAAGCAATGACGAGTGTTGGAGCAATTGTAGTATACGATGCTTTGAAATTATCTAAATTATCAAATATAGCATTATCGTTAACGATGGAATCACTTAACGGAATTATCGATGCTTTTGATGAAAGAGTTCAATTTGTTAGAGGTCACTTTGGACAAATTGAAATAGCAAAAGAAGTAAGAGAGTATTTAAAAGGAAGTAAAAATATATCTTCTCAAGGTAAACTAAGAACACAAGATGCCTATTCGATTAGATGTGCACCTCAAGTTCATGGAGCTACACTGGATGCTCTTAATTTTGTGAAAGAAAAAATTGAAATAGAAATGAATGCTGTAACGGATAATCCTATTATTTTTACTGATGATTCTGAGGTAATTAGTGCTGGTAATTTTCATGGGCAACCACTTGCTATGCCTTTTGATTATTTAGGGATTGCCATAAGTGAAATAGCGAGCATATCAGAAAGAAGATTAGAGAGAATGGTTAATCCAGCATTATCAAATGGGCTTCCAGCTTTCTTAATTAATGGTTCAGGAATAAATTCTGGGTTTATGATTGTTCAATATAGCGCAGCAGCATTAGTAAGTGAAAATAAAGTTCTATCCCATCCAGCAAGTGTTGATAGCATACCATCAAGTGCTAATCAAGAAGATCATGTATCAATGGGAACAATCTCGGCTAGAAAAGCAGCTAGTATCTTAAAGAATTCTACTCAAGTAATAGCGATGGAAATCTTTACTGCTTGTCAAGCAATTGATTTAAGAGATAATACTAAGCTTGGTAAAATGACGAATAAAGCTTATAATAAAGTTAGAGAATATATACCTTTTATTGAAAGTGATGAAATAATGTATCGTTACATTCATACAGTAAATGATTTACTTGAAAGTGATGAATTATTTGAATATGTTTTCAAGGAGGAAAAGTAATGAATCCTAATATGACATTTACTTTAAAAGACATCTTTAAAGAGTTACCTGCTTATCCAAAGTTTCAAGAAGGAATAAGAAGGGCTCCGAAAAGAGAGTTTACTTTGACTAAATCAGATACTAAAATCGCCTTAAAAAACGCTCTTAGATATATTCCTAAAGAGTGGCATAAAGAAATAGCTCCCGAGTTTCTTGATGAGCTTCTTTCAAAGGGTAGAATATATGGATATCGATTTAGACCTGTGCAGGCATTATATGGTAAACCAATTGATGAATATAAAGGGAATATAATTGAAGGAAAAGCTTTCCAAGTTATGATTGAAAATAACTTAGATTTAAATATTGCGTTATATCCTTATGAATTAGTTACTTACGGAGAAACTGGAAGAGTAATGCAAAACTGGATGCAGTATCATCTTGTTAAGAAGTATCTTGAAGAGATGAACGACAATCAAACATTAGTAATGATGTCAGGACATCCTATGGGATTGTTCGCATCTCCTAAAAACTCTCCTAGAGTAGTAATCACAAATGGATTAATGATAGGTTTATTTGATGATCTTGAAAACTTTAATAGAGCTGCCCAACTCGGTGTTGCAAATTATGGACAAATGACAGCTGGTGGTTGGATGTATATTGGACCTCAAGGAATTGTTCATGGAACATATTCAACTTTGCTTAATGCTGGTAGAAGTAAATTAGGAATACCTGAAAATGAAAATTTAGCAGGTAAACTATTTGTAACTTCAGGATTGGGGGGGATGAGTGGAGCTCAAGGAAAAGCAATTGAAATAAGTGGTGGAGTGGGAATAATCGCTGAAGTAGATTATTCTAGAATTGAAACAAGATATAATCAAGGATGGGTAAGCTATATTGCAAATTCTCCAAAGGAAGCTTTTGATATGGCTTCGGAATATATGAAAAAATTAGAACCTATCGCAATAGCTTATAACGGGAATATCGTAGATATTTTAGAATACTCTGTAGATAATAATATATATATAGATTTATTAAGTGATCAAACAAGCTGTCATGCGGTTTATGATGGTGGATATTGTCCAGTTGGAATTACCTTTGAAGAAAGAACAAAGTTACTTAGAACTGATATTGAGAAATTTAAAAAGCTAGTTGATATTGGATTGATAAGACATTATAAGGTAATTAAAGAAATAACTAAAAAAGGAACTTATTTCTTTGATTATGGAAATAGTTTTATGAAAGCAATATACGATGCTGGAATGTTAGAAATATGTAAAAATGGTAATAATGATTTAGATGGATTTATTTGGCCTAGTTATGTTGAAGATATTATGGGGCCAATGTTGTTTGATTATGGATATGGTCCTTTTAGATGGATTTGTTTAAGTGGTAAAGATGAAGATTTAAGAAAAACAGATATAGCTGCAATGTCTTCAATTGATAAAAATCGAAGATTTCAAGATCTAGATAATTATAATTGGATTAAAGATGCAGAAAAAAATAAATTAGTTGTCGGAACTAAAGCACGTATTTTATATCAAGATGCTTATGGTAGATTAAAGATTGCTTTAAAATTTAATGAGATGGTTCGTACTAATAAAGTAGGACCAATTATGTTAGGAAGAGATCACCATGATGCAGGTGGAACTGATTCTCCTTTCAGAGAAACAGCCAATATCAAAGATGGCTCAAATATTATGGCTGATACAGCTACCCATATTGCAATTGGTAATGCATCTCGAGGAATGAGTTTAGTTTCATTGCATAATGGTGGTGGGGTTGGAATTGGGAAGGCAATCAATGGAGGATATGGATTAGTACTTGATGGAAGCTACTTGGTTGATGAAACATTAAAGACAGCAATGTTGTTTGATGTAATGGGTGGCGTTTCCAGAAGAGCTTGGGCTCGAAATGAAAATGCTATTGAAACAAGTATCGAATACAACAATATTGATAATAATTCTCATATAACTATTCCTTATCTAGTAGATGACAATTTAGTTGATGATTTAGTAAATAATAATTATAAAAAAGGTGGATATTAAAATGCCAAAAATAGTGCAATGTGTTCCTAATTTTAGTGAAGGAAGAGATTTAGATAAGGTTGAGAAGATAGTTAGTGTTTTAAAGAATAAAAAAGGGTTCAAATTAGTAAGTTATGAACCGGATAGTGATTATAATCGAACAGTAGTTACTTTATTAGGAGACCCACTAAAAATCATTGATGCAGTTGTTGAATCCACAGGTATAGTCTTAGAACTTATCGATATGAATAAACAATCAGGTGAGCATCCTAGAATGGGTGCTGTTGATGTTATTCCTTTTATCCCTATAACTAATGTTACGATGGATGAATGTGTAATATACGCTAATTTAATAGCTAAGAAAATAAATGATAAATATGATATTCCTATCTTTATGTATGCTGAAGCAGCAAACAAGAAAAATAGAGTTAAATTACCTAATATTCGTAAAGGTGAATTTGAAGGAATGAAGGATAAGATTAAAGAAGAAAAATGGTATCCTGATTTTGGAAAACCACAGATTCATCCAACATTTGGAGTTATTGGAGTAGGAGCTAGAATTCCTTTAATTGCTTATAATATTGATTTAGATACTAAGGACATAAAAGTAGCTTCAAATATTGCTAGAGTTATTCGCTTTTCAAGTGGTGGATTTAGACACATTCAAGCTGGTCCTGTTTACTTAGATAAAAGAGGACATGTTCAAGTTACTTTAAATATACTAGATTATAAAAAGAATCCAATATACCGTATTTTTGAAACGGTAAAAATGGAAGCTTTGAGATATCAAGTAAAAGTAACTGCTTCTGAATTAGTAGGACTTTTGCCTAAAGATGCTCTAATTAGATCTTTAAGATATTATTTTAAAGTAAATAGGTTAGAGTTTAATAAAGAAATGTCACTTGATAATCTTACAAGATATGCAATTGAGTATTTAAAGTTTAGAGATTTTGATAAATATAAAATAATTGAATCAAATATTTAAGGAGTGATAGTATGCATGCAGATTTAGTGATTTTTAATATTGGAACATTACTTACTCCAAATCAAGTACCGCCTGTAAAAGGAAAAGATATGAATAAAGCATCTTCTTTTACCAATGCTTTCATTGTGGTTAAGGATGGATTGATAATAGATATTGGAGAAGGAAACTATGATAAGTATCTTAATGATTTTACTTTTATGCATAATGCTAATAACAATCTAGTAATACCAGGACTAATTGATTCACATACGCATCTTGTACATGGTGGTTCGAGAGAACATGAGTTCTCTAAAAAAATTGCTGGTATTCCATATTTAGACATTTTAAGACAAGGTGGTGGAATACTTAGCACTGTAAAAAGTACTAGAGAATACACATTTCAAAAATTATATGATAAGGCCTTAAAATCACTTAATAAAATGTTGCTTTTTGGTGTTACAACAGTTGAAGCTAAAAGTGGTTATGGGTTAAATTTAGAAACAGAAATTAAACAATTAGAAGTTGCTAAAGAATTAAACATGAAACATCCTGTTGATATTATAAGTACTTATTTAGGAGCACACACTACTCCGTTAGAATATAAAGATAATAAAGCTTCATATATTAAATCATTGGTAAATGATATGAATATTATTAAAGAAAAGAATTTGGCTACATTCATTGATGTTTTTTGTGAAGAAGGAGTATTCACAAAAGAAGAATCAAAATACATCTTAGAGCAAGGCAAATTAATTGGACTTGTACCGAAAGTACATACTGATGAAATAGTATCTATCGGAGGAACAAGTTTAGCTGTTACTTTAGAAGCGAGTAGTGCCGATCATTTAATGGCAATAAATAGTGAAGACATAATAAAATTAGCTAATTCGAATGTAATAGCTAATTTGCTTCCGGGAACATCGTTTTATTTAAATAAAGATTATGCTCCTGCGAGGAAAATAATTGATGGTGGGTGCGCCGTAGCAATATCTAGTGATTATAATCCAGGAAGTAGTCCTAGTGAGAACTTTCAATTTATTATGCAACTCTCTGCTAGTAAATTGAAAATGACACCTTATGAGATTCTTAATGCTTCAACAATTAATGCTGCTTATAATTTAAGAATCAGTAATCAAGTTGGTTCGATTGAAATAGGTAAAAAAGCTGATCTAGTTGTAATGGATAGTAAGAACATAGATTATATTTTATATCATTTCGGAATCAACCATACATTAGATGTTTTTAAGAATGGTAAACTTTTAGTAAAAAATAGAGAACTTGTTTAGGAGGTATATATTGTGAAATTGATTGATTTAAATATTGTTGAATTTAATAATCAAGTTGATTCTGCATCACCTACTCCAGGAGGAGGAAGTGTTAGCGCACTTGCTAGTAGTTTAGGTGTTTCATTATCTAGAATGGTAGGACACTTAACAACAAGCAAAAAGAAGTTTTTAAAACTTGATACAGATATTCAAAAAAGATTTAACGAAATTGAAGATGAATTTTTACTAATTAAACACGAATTGATTCCTTTGATAGATAAAGATACTGAAGCTTTCAATTTAATTATGGCGGGGTTCAAGTTGCCAAAAGAGAGTATTGAAGAAAAAGCCTATCGAAAACAAAAAATATTAGAAGGAACAATTGAAGCGATTAAGGTTCCTTTTATAGTCGCAAGACTATCAATTAAAGCTTTAAGAAATATGGAATACATTTTGAAATATGGAAACAAAAATACTTTATCAGATATTGGTGTTAGCACCCTAATAATTTATGCAGGATTAGAGGGTGCGATTCTAAATGTTATGATAAATATTCCTGGATTAGATAACCAAGAAATGATTGACAAGTATTCTGATTCTATTGAGAGAATGTTAGAAGAAGGTAAAGACATAAAGGATTCAGTTCTTAAAAAAATTCATAATTTACTTTAAATAAAAAATAAGCTCATAATCGAGCTTATTTTTTTAATTCATCTTCAATTATATCTTCTACAAAAGGTTGACAAAGTCCACAACCACTAGCTGCTTCTGTGGCTTGTTTGACAGAAATGAATTTCTTTTTACCCTCTCTAACTGCTTTTCTAATTTTTCTTTCGGTAACTTGTTTACATACACAAATAACTCCATCTATATCGGCTTGTTTTTTTCTATTTTTCAAATATAATGCTCTTTTATCCATTTTATCACCTTTTCTATATCATTTATTGTATAATAATACTATAATAATTCAACTATAATAAATACTATTCTAAAGGAATGATTAGATGAATAAATATGCTTATGTTACTTTTATTATTAGAAATGACTCTTATTTACCGGGAGCTCTTGTTTTTGCCTATGCTTTAAGACTTCAAAAAACAAAGGCAGATTTAGTTTGTATAGTTTCTGATAATATTAGTGAATACGCTATTAACACTTTAAAGTTGGTTTATAATGATGTTATTGTTTTAAAAGAGGTATATGTTCATCATGACAGGAGACAAGAAAGACAAGATCGTCCATTTCTATTTTCAAGATTTAATGCTTTTAGGTTAGGCGAGGATGGAGATTTAAATAAAAAATATGAAAAGATAATTATTGCTGATTGTGATTTATTACCTCTTCATGGGTATGATGAACTATTTGAATTGCATGCTCCGGCAGGAATAATTAATGAGAAGAAAGAGTATTGTTTAGAATATGATGAAGAAGGAAAATATATTATCCCTGATTCTGTATATTTAGATGGAACATGGAACTGGCATCATATCTATTCGGATGTTCCACATGGAACATTGATACCAAAGGAAATAACAGATCGCATTAATGACGATAAGCTAAATATGGGCGTTAACGCTTCATTATATTTATTTGAACCATCACAGGAATTTTATAAATCTATCATGAATGATTTAGATAATATTAATATTCAAAAAGAAATTAGTTCTTATAACTGGCCTGAGATGCAATATATAACTTTGAAACTTAGCGGGCAGTGGACTAATGTTGATTTAAGGTATTCTTCATTTAATGGTTATCCTGATATTGAGTATTTAAAAGGTATCCATTTTGCGGGACTAAAACCTTGGAATATGAAAAACAAATCAATAAATTCTTTTGGAAGATTTGATGATTACAAACTTTGGTATTATATATTTATGAAAATGTGTAAAGAAGTTGAGGATATATTAGAAAATAGAAAAATAAAGAAGTTGTATAATCAAATTGTGAGACTAACAGAAGATCAAAAATATCAGTTTTATAAAACATATATTGTTCACTTGAATCATTTTTTCGAATAGAAACAACCTGATTATACGGGTTGTTTTTTATTTTTGTTAATTACCTTGACAGATAGAGTAATATTTGGTAAATTAATATGTGTGATAGAGTAATATGGAAGGAGATGATTTAATGAAAAAAATGACTCTTGGTAAATCTGTTGTTATGAGAAAGACGTCATTAGGTGAATTAATTGCTAATGCTGTTTCACATGGTATAGGCCTTATGTTGGCTATTGCTGGATTAGTATTACTTGTTGTTAAGGCTGATACATTAGTTGAAGTCCTTTCTAGCGTTGCTTTTGGAGTATCGATGATAGTGTTGTACTTATCAAGTACTCTCTTACATTCATTTCCTGACAAAATGAAAACTGTTCGAAATGTATTTAGAAGATTCGATCATTCAAGTATTTTTATTTTAATCGCTGGAACGTATACTCCATTTCTAGTTTTGGCTGTTAATACTACTGAGGCATATATTCTTTTGATAGGTTTATGGGTCCTTACATTAATTGGAATAATATTTAAATCGATTTGGGCTGAAAAGTATATGGGAGTATCAGTTGTAATTTACTTATTAATGGGATGGAGTTTTGTACTTGTTTCAAAAGATGTTTATGCTGGATTAGGAAATGAAATTGTTTTTCTAATTCTTGGGGGATTATTGTATACAATTGGAGTTTTGTTTTTCATTTCAAAATTCAAATATAGTCATTTTGTGTGGCATATGTTTGTTCTTGGGGGAACATTTTTACACTTCATTTGTGTTTATAGATATTTATTATAGAAAGAGGAGAAATAGATATGGAAAGATATGCGTTAGTAATTGATAGTACAATATATTTATCAATGGAAGAAATTAAAGAATATAATATAAAAAGAGTTAGTCTAAACATAATTGATGGAGAGGATACATTTAAGGAATTAGATGTTTCTCCTAATTTTATATATGAGAGACTAGATAAAGGACATAAAATAACTACAAGCCAACCTTCTCCAGGAGAGTTTTTAGATGCATATGAGGAACTATTAAAAGAAGGTTATGAAAAAGTATTTGTTGTTTGTTTAAGTGATAAAATTAGTGGAACATACCAATCAGCAACTTTGGCGAAGAACATGATGGATAATCCTGAAAGTATATATGTATTCAATTCTAATCTTGCAGCTTTTGGGAATGAAATGATAGCTTTAAAAGTAATTGAGATGATTCATAATAAAAAAGATTTTGTAGTAATCATCAAAAGAATTAATAAACTAATCTCATCGACAAAATTGATATTTACTTTAGAAAATTTAATTAGTTTATTAAGATCTGGGAGACTATCAAGAACGAAGGCTGCTATTGGGACAGTTTTAAGAATTAAGCCATTGATTCAAATGGTAGAAGGTAAACTGGATTTATTTAAATCTGCGAGAACACAGAAAAAAGTTGTAGAAGAGATTGTAGAGAAAATGAAAGAAACAACAAAGGGCTGTAAAGTAATTTGGGCTAGGATTTTGGCACATAATACTGAACATGGTATGGCTCTTAAAAATGAGCTTGAAAAGGTGTTTAATAATATAAAAATATCATACACTGAGAATCTTGGACCGATATTTTGTTTACATTTAGGAAAAAAAGGTTATGGCATTTCATGGTGCACTGAATAATTCAAAGGAGAAAATAAAATGAAAAAGTATGCGATTGTAATTGATAGTACTGTCTATTTGACAAAAGAACAAATAAAAGATAATAATTTAAGTGTAGTTTCTTTAAATGTAGTTGAAAATACTGTATCACATCGAGAAATAGATGTTGATAACGATTTTATTTTTGCTAAGCAAGATAAAGGAGTTAAATTTACAACAAGCCAACCAGCTCCAGGAGAATTTTTAGAGATATATGAAAAGAAACTGGCTGAAGGGTATGACAAAATATTTTGTGTTTTATTGTCCAAACAAATAAGTGGAACATTTCAATCAGCAGATATTGCTAGGAATATGTTAGATGATCCAGAGAAAGTATATATTTTTGATACAAATCTTGCTGCTTATGGTGTTGAAATGATAGCTGAAGAAGTTATTAATATGGTTAATGATAACGCAAATGAAAAAGAAATAATTGAACGTATTAATAAAATTATCAAAACTTCTAAACAGATGTTTACTGTAGAACATTTGTTTTCACTTGCTAGAGGTGGAAGATTATCAACGGCTTCTGCTGCGATAGGAACAGTTTTAAGAGTAAAACCAATCATTAAAGTAATTAAAGGAAAATTACAACTTATTCATAAAGAAAGAACTTATGCAAAAGTTCATAATTACATATTAAAAAATATTAAAGAAGATTCCATTAATTTCAAAAAAATAATTTTTAGAATTACTAATACACATTCAATAGAAAATGCTACAAAGCTTAGAGAAGTAATTGAATCTAATTTCCCAAACTCTAAAATTACTTTTACTAGTAAACTAGGTCCTGTGTTTAGCATTCATGTTGGATATAAAGGATATGGTGTTAGTTGGTTTGCAGAATAAAAAAATCACTTCATAGTGATTTTTTTATTTTGATTAATAATCTAAATATTATGAGTTATTATTTGTTAGAACAATATGTTATAATAAATAATACATTACATACTACTGAGGTGATTTGATGTTTTACTTTGATTTTATTAATCCATATATTATATATACATTTGTTGTACTATTTTCAGCATTTACTATATATGCTATTTTTAATTACAAAGTATTTATCAATAAACATATGAATATAATATTGATATTTGTTTCAATCTTGTTAGTTTATACACAACTAGCAAGGTATGTTGGTGCTATATTTAGAGATGGGTTTATTTTTACGGAGAACTTACCTTTTTATATGTGTAGATTAAGTGTGCTTGTTTTATTATTTTATACTTTAACAAGAAGTAAGAAAGTTCACTCATTTTTGTTTTATTGGGGAGCTTTAGGAATATTTGGAGTTATATATCCAAATGGACCAATAGATAATATTGTTAATTTAACCGAAACATTCTATATTGATCACTTTTTACTAGCAATGGTCCCTTTTTTCTTAATAGTATATGAGAGGTATTACCCTAGTAAAAAAGATTTGTTTATCATAACAGGAATTATGGCTTTTATTTTGTATGTTTTCATACCAATCAATATTTGGATTGGATCTGATTATTTTTATTTGAAAGATCAAAGTGTTTTTGGGCTTTTATTTCCGGGACAATCTAGTTTTGTTTTTGCTACAGCTCATTATCTAGTAGTGTTTATCTTCTTTGGTATTTATTATAATATTTTTAAAAACAAAAATTTTGCAATGAAGCAGGTGAAAAAATGAGAATAGGTCTTTTTAGTGATGCATATTATCCAATAATAAGTGGTGTAACTATTTCTGTAGCTACATTATCAAAAGAACTGACAAAATTAGGGCATGATGTAATAATAATTACTAATGGGCATGATTTAGCTACTTATTCAGAAAATATTATTCGTTTTGAAGGAACAAGGTTACCAATGAAGGGATTAAGAGAATTTAGAATTGGTAAAGTAACTAAAGGAAAGGTAAATAAAATAGGATCTTTAAATTTAGATATAATACATTGTCATACTGAATTTACAATGGGAAGGCTTGGAAGAAAAGCAGCTAAAAGATTCAATATTCCTGTTGTTCATACGTATCACACAATGTATGAAGATTATATTCATTTCATAACAAAAGTATTTAAGTCACCACTTGTTATCTTATCTAAATGGTATAGCAAAAGTTTTGCTGATTCAGCTGATGAAGTTATTTTTCCAACTATGAAAGTGAAAAAAGCTTTTGATGGATATGGATATGAGAAAGCATCTCATATTATTCCTACTGGAATATATTTAGAAAAGTTCAGAAAGACTAATTATAAAGAGGAATATTTTAATGATTTTAGAAAAAAATTAGGCATTAATGAAAATGATTTTGTTTTACTATTTTTGGGAAGAATGTCACGAGAAAAAAGTGTTGATGCACTTCTTAAGGAGTTTAAAAAAGTAGCCATTGATAGAGATAATGTAAAATTGCTTCTAGTAGGTGGTGGACCTGATTTAAATTACTTCAAAGATTTAGCTAATGAATTAGGTGTTGGCGACAAGTTAATTTGTACTGGAATGGTACCTCCTTTTGAAGTAGGATCATACTATCAAGTTTCGGATTTATTTGTTAACTTTAGTATTACAGAAACACAAGGTCTTACTTATATCGAAGCATTAGCTTCTGGAGTTCCTTTATTAGTTAAGTATGATGATAACCTTGAAGGTGTAATAATGCCAGGAGTAAATGGGTATTCTTTTACTGATGATTTAGATTTTATGCCATTATTTAATAAAATATATAATAATGAAAAATTATTTACTGAAATAACAAAAAATTCTAGCCAAGCTTGTATTGAGAGATTTAGCGCAAAAAATTATGCGCTTAGTGTTTTGGAAGTATACAAAAATTTACTTAAAAAATAAGGAGTGATTTTATGGATTTTTTCAGTTATGATTATAATCCAAATTTGCGATTTGATATGTTCACTTTTATGCATCTAATTCTATTTGTAATTTTTATTTTTGTAATGGTAATATTTTATATATTTAAAGATAATGTCTATAATTCTAAATATGAAAAACAGATTAGATACTCTCTAGCGGCATTCTTGTTTTTAAGTGAGATAATACTAGCTTTTATTGAAATTGGAGCAGGAGAAATATTTTTACCATTTCATCTTTGTTCTATTAGTTTTTTATTGACAATAGTGCTACTTATTACAAATAATGAAAAAATCTTTGTCTTTGTTTTTTTCACGGGAATAATAGGAGGAATAGTGTCTTTTGCAATTCCAGAATTTGGAAATGGGGGATATGATAGATATCGATTCTATCAATTCATTCTTGCTCATTCAGCAATTATCTATGTTCCAATCTATTATGTAACAAATTATAAATATAGGATAGATATAAAAAGATTTATAAATGTAGTAATAATAACTAATGTATTGGGATTTATTATGATAGGAGTTAATTATATTCTAATAGTAACAAAGTTCTATCCTACAGCAAACTATATGTTTACAATGGGGCCTCCTCCTGAAGTTGAAAGTGTATTTGGAGTTTTTCCCTGGCATTTATTCGTCTTTGAAGGAGTATTATTATTATCATTTTATATAATTTTCTATTTTGGAAATAAATATTCAAAGAAATATAGCAAATAAAAACATTTAGCCACTTAGCTAAATGTTTTTTATTCTTCATCATCTTCATCATCTTCATCATTTTTAAAGTAATCGTATTGTAGGACAAGTAAGTTATACTTGTAATCATTAATCATCTGATAATTTATTGTTACTAGATATTCAGGAGTAACGTATTCATCATTTATAGTATATTCTTCAGACAAGGAATCATAACTGAAATATTTACTAACAAAACTCATATCTGCAAAGCTTACAATGTTTCCATCATTTCCTAAAGCATCCTCACCAAACACTTTGGTATAATCAAACGTTAATCCAAACAGATTAGCAACTGTAGGCATTACATCAATGGTGGACATATAGTTATCAATTGTGCCTTTAAGTAAATATGATTTAGAGTAAATAATCATTGGTATATTATGTATATCCATATCGGAGTTATCATCTTTTATATCATCATACTCCCAGATTACTTCTTTATCAATTCCATATGCGTAGTGATCTCCAAATATCATTACAACAGTATCATCAAGATGATTTGTTCTTTCTAACTCATCAAATAAATAACCAATAGCTTTATCTAATTCAATATTCGCAGCTAAATAATAAAATATTTCTGTAGGTAATTCAATACCATTATCAATTTCATATTGGGCAACTAAATCAGCATTTAGTTTTGCTATTTCGTGATCATCGGAATATTTAAAATGCCCTGAAACCGTAAGATAATTTACAAAGAAATTAGCATCATCTTCAAGAAAATCAACACAATTAACATCAGATGAATAACTTGAACAATTTAATGATTTTTCCATCAGCTCAAGATCACTTTGCCATGTATGGTTAAAAACTAATTCATTTTCACCGGGATTATCAAGCATTCCTAATGCCTCACTACCATAATATGCATCATATCCCAAAGCTTTAATATGAAAATCATTTCTAGGGTAGAAGTAATCGGTATAGTTATGAAACGAATATGTATTATATCCTTTTTGAGAAAATATTCTAGGAATTGTATATGGAAAAGTATTATCCATATATGCATCCATACTTAATGTAACATTCTTATCTGGGTATAATGATGTTTGTACTAAAAATTCTGTATCAGCTGTACTGCGATAATATAATGGAGAATAGAAGTTTTCAAAATAAGCATAGTTTTTTTTAAGATTATATAAATTAGGAGTAAGTTCTTCGTTTATAGCAAAGGTATCAAAACTCTCTGCCGTAATCATGATAAAGTTTTGATTAACAAAAATACGCGAATAATAATTGTAGTAATGGGATTCTTGATTTTCAAAATAATTATCTAAAAGTACTATATATTCAGATTCACTTAGAGGATCTGTTCTAAACAAACTAAAGAAGTCTCTTTGGGTATAAGTAAGAAGTCCGAATTTTTTAAGTGCATCCTGAGAGTTATACATATATGTGTATAAATCCATATCACTATATGTAATTGTATTCTCTATTTCTTCAACAGTTTCATCAATTGTTTGAAGAGAAATAAAGAATGATAGGAAACCAAACATTAATATAATCAATGGTTGTTTTAACGTGCAATACTCAATATCAAAATTTATAATTTTATATTTGTTGAATAAGAATAGTGTTAAAATTGGAACTATATAAAAGATATGCCATATTCTAAAAGCGGTTATATAATCACTAATAAATGATAATCCTAATGTAAAGTCTCTTGCGACAGTTATCGAATAGAACCCTTCAACAAAAGAATTAAATATTTCTTGGTTAACATATAGAAAAGTCACTAAAAAAGTCAATGTAAAGATTACCCTTTTTACTGTTTTCTTTTTAAAAAACATTATTAGAAACATCATCAAGACCGAATATGATAATGAGAATAATGCAACTCTTAATAAATTTAAATCAAAATTAAATGTTAAAATTCTGATTTTGAACAAAATTTCTAAATAAATAATTGATGCTAAAATATAAGTAAATAAAATAATAGAATTAAATATTCTTTTTTCCATAAGTAATCACACCTTTACAACATATCATTATACTAGATTTTATTGTTTTTTCCAATATAGATTTGAAATAAATTAAAAATTTAAAATTTCATTATAGATAGAAAAAATGGTAAAATTAAACTAAGATATTGCTTGACAATTATTATACAATTGTCTAAAATGTATATAGTCTCTTTATTGTAATAAGACAATTATGGCGATTGTGGTGAAGTGGTTAACACACCGGCTTGTGGCGCCGGCATTCGTGGGTTCGATCCCCATCAGTCGCCCCATTATTGGGCTATGGCCAAGTGGTTAAGGCACCGGACTTTGACTCCGGGATCGATAGTTCGACTCTATCTAGCCCAGCCATTTTATGTGCGGGTGTGGCGGAACTGGCAGACGCGCTAGACTTAGGATCTAGTTCTTAGGAGTGCAGGTTCAATTCCTGTCACCCGCACCACGAATTAATTGAGCAACGGAAGTTGCTTTTTTTTTATATAGTTTTTTATTTAAACTATATTGAATGATGTTGTCGATATGTTATAATGCTAATTAGAGAAGAGGTGAAATCTTGATAGAATACGAAGATTTAGAGAAGATTGCTTATACAGATGATTTGACAGGACGAAGAAATTATCATGGACTGATGCGCGATTACTATGGAGCTGATTTAAAAAATACTTATTTTATTTACGTTGATATTGACGATTTCAATAAAATGATAGCTATCTTTGGTTCTGATGCTATTGATGAAATTCTTATAAATGTATCTAACACATTGGTAAATTATTGTGGTAGATCAGATGTGTATCGTATTGGGGTAGATCAATTTTTAATGATTACTGATAGTGCTTTTATATGTGATCCTGATCATTTACATAGTATTTTGAAACAACCTATTAGACATCATGGAGTTCAAGTATTGGTAAATGCAAGTATTTGTATTTTACGCTATGATGACTTTGATGGTGAGATACTCGATAACATATTAAAATTAATGCATTTTGCGATTGATGAATCAAAACAAACAAGTAGAAATGCCTTGATTTATGCTGATGAAGAATTAGTGGAAAGATACCATGATAAGAGAAAAATTGAAGAAAATGTATATGAAGCAGTAAAAGAAAAACACTTTTTCCCTATGTTTAATCCTTTCGTGGATACTTTTAATAATAATATATTGGGATTTGAAACTGTATCAAGATGGCAGTTTGAAGATAAGGTTATAAGGCCAGATAAATTTTTAGTTATTACAGAATATACAGGATTAATATATGATATTGAGATGGGAATGTTTGAAGAAACGGTTAAATTTTTTAAAGAGTTAACAGATAATAAAGAAGTTAAGTTGTATCCAAGATTTAATGCTTCTTTAAATTTTAGCGCACATACTTTAAAAAATGTTAAAATTGAGGATCTTAATGACATTTTATTTAAGTATCATGTTTTTCCTAAGAATATAATAATCGAAATTAAAGAATCAATTATTACTGATCCTGAAGCATATAATAAAGTTGTAGAGTTGCATGAAGCAGGATACTTAATTGCTTTAGATGAATATTCTAATAATAATTCATCATTGACATATTTAGTAGATTTAAAAGTGGACATACTTAAATTAGATGAATGTTTACTTGAAAAAATTGATAATTATCAAGAGTATACAAGAATGCATAGCGTATATAAGTTCATAGTTGATATTGGAAAGAGATTTAACTTAACGGTTATTTCTACAGGAATTAGCACAAAGAAACATTTGAAGCTAGTTAAAGATTTAGAAATTAATGTTGGTTCAGGTAAGTGCTTTTCGAAAGCTTTAAAGAAAAAGGATTTTATTGAAATATTAAAATCATCATTTAAAGCATGTGGATAATATATAAATGATATATTTATTATCAGCAGCTAGTGAAAACATGAACTTATTTGAAATGTTAGTTGACAACGTTATTTTTAGTATAGCATCACTTATTTTGCTTGGAATTCTTGGTGGAAAATTAGTTGAAATAGTTAATTTTCCAAAAGTAACAGGATATATTTTAATAGGAATACTTATCGGTCCCGGAGTATTTGGTGTATTAACACATCAGATGTTAGATCATTTTATAATTATTAGACAGATGGCCATAGGATTTATTGGTTATACAATTGGCCTTGAATTGAAACTAGATAAACTTATGAAAACAGGAAAGCAAGTTACGATTATTACATTGTCACAAGCATTTCTCACTACGATATTAGTTACATTATCTATTGTGACATATTTATCTGTAACCGATGGAGACTATATTTGGACATATGCTTTAATATTAGGAGCAATTGCAACTGCGACTGCACCTGGACCAATTGTTGCGGTTGTAAAAAACTTTAGAACAAAAGGTCCTGTAACTGATGTATTATTACCTTTAGTAGCACTTGATGATGCAATTGGTATTATGATTTTTGCTGTTATGTTGTCACTTGGAGTTTCGTTATTAGCACCATCGGGTGGAACAGATATATTCCACATGATATTTCATCCTATTTTTGAAATTGTAATATCTATTGTTGTTGGTGCTATATTAGGATTTGTTCTTTATTTATTAGTTAAAAAATTTAATAGAGATGATGATAAAATATTATTAATGATGACTATTGGTATTGTTATTGCAGGTATTGGAATTGGGCAAGTTATTAATGCTTCTGCAATATTATTACCGATGACTATCGGAGTTGTTTTAACTAATGTAATTGAAGATTCATATGAGAAACGATTAACAAAGAATACAGATTTATTTAGTGCGCCAATCCTTTTGGGGTTCTTCACTTTAGCTGGTGCAGAGTTAGATTTACATGTACTTAGATTGATTGGGTATATGGGAATAATCTATATTACATTCCGTGTTATTGGAAAAGTATTAGGATCTTATTTAAGCGCAAAAGTTATGAAAGCACCACCAACTGTTGTGAAGTATTTAGGATTTACTTTGATACCTCAAGCAGGTGTTGCAATAGATATGGCTTTAACTGCAGAACTGCGGTTTGCATCAATGCCGGGATTTGAGATTATCGGTTCTGAAATTATGACAATCGTTTTAGCTGCAACAGTAATTTATGAAGTATTTGGATTAATTGTTGTTAAATCAGCCTTAACTAGAGCGGGCGAAATCGAAGCTGGAAAAGTTGGTTGGGATTCTACATAAAAAAATTTAAAAGGTCTCTTCACGAGACCTCTTAAATTTGTTATAATAGTATCGAATATATAATTATTAGTTTGAAAAATAAAGTATATTATAGATGAAATATATATGAGAGAAGATGAATGAAATGATTCTACAAATTTTGAATAGTGTTACTACAGCCCAAACTTATGAAGCTTTATTACTTCTTGCTTTTATTCTTATTTTAGGATTGTTTGCTGGAAGATGGTTTGAAAAGATAAAGTTACCTAATATTACTGGTTATATAACTATGGGAGTCTTACTTGGATTGATATTAACTCTAATTGGTGTAGGAAGTCTTATTGAAAATCTAGTAGTCGTCTCAAGTGTTGCTCTTGGGTTCATTGCCTATGGAATTGGTACTGAATTAAGATTTAGTAAGTTAAAGAAAAGTGGTAAAGAAGTAGTTGTAATAACTATTATTCAAGCAGCAATGGCTGCTGTATTTACTATATTTGGATTATTAGTGATTGGAATATCATTACCAATTGCTTTAGTATTGGGAGCAATCGCAACTGCGACAGCACCTGCTCCAATTATGTTGTTAACTCGTAAATATCGTTCTAAAGGAGCACTAACCGATGTTTTGCTCCCATTAGTTGGTATGGACGATGCTGTTGGAATTGTATTATTTGGAGTGTTACTATCTATTGCAATTTCAATTAAGGAGGGAATAGGACTTTCTATAAAGGAAATGTTACTAGGACCATCACTGGAATTATTAAATTCTTTTATTGTAGGTATAGTTGTTGGATTAATAGTTTCATTTATTCTTAAGCTTATTAGTCAAAAAGATTACCAAAAAGAAGAAGTATATTTAGGAACAGCAATCTTTGCAGTCTTCGTTACTGTTGCTCTTGCAAATATTGGTATTCACTTTGGAGATTTTGTTTTTCATTTATCACCAATTTTAACTCCGATGATTATGGGTGTTACTATTACAAATAGTATTTCTAAAGTAAAATCACATGACATGTCTATTGTTGTTGAAAAATTCACTAATCCTATTATGGTTGTGTTTTTCACTATTGCAGGAGCGGAATTAATTGTTGCATTTGCTTCTCATGATAATATTGATTATTTACTAATTAGTGGAATAACTGCTACATATTTATTGCTCAGAACAATGGGAAAAGTTTCTGGAGCTTATTTAGGAGCTAGATTAATGCATTCACATAAAAATGTTAAGAAATATTTGGGAATTTGTTTATTACCTCAAGCAGGAGTTGCGCTAGGGATGGCGTATCAAGCAAGAACAGATTTTGGAGAAGAAGGTATTACAATATTGATTGTTGTTTTAGTTGCTACTCTTGTATACGAATTATTCGGACCTATCGGGGTTAAATATTCTCTATCAAAATCTGGAGAAATTGATGTATAAAATGTAAAATATATTATTTAAAAGCAGACATTTTTTGTAAAAAGATGTCTGCTTTTTGTATTACGAGTAATATATTTTATGATAATTTTATAGTTCTTTTATTAATTGTTCAGCGTGATTCTTTGCGCTTACTTTACGGTATTCTTTTATAATGGTACCTTCTTCATCTAATATAAATGTGCTTCTTACAATACCGATGTATTTTTTACCATAAAGCATTTTTTCTTTTAAAACATCAAATGCTTTTACAAGTTCTTCGTTATGATCACTCAATAGCAATAAGTTAAGTTCTTGTTTGATAATAAAATTTTTGTGTGATTTTACGGAATCTCTACTTACGCCAATTATTTTATAACCTTTAGTTTTAAATTCATCTTGTAAGGCTGTGAAATCTTTAGCTTCAATAGTGCATCCTGAAGTATTATCTTTTGGATAGAAATATAGAATAATTTTCTCGCCTCTAAAATCTTTTAGTGAATACACTTTATCATTACTTGCTTCTAAACTAATATCTAAATAATTCAATTTTGGTTTTTCCTTTCTTTCCTTGTTTTGGGGACTGGGTCATATCCACCCTTTGAGAATGGATTACACCTTAATATTCTCCAAATACTTAAGAGAGATGCATAAAAGAAATTATGCTTTACAAAAGCTTCTCTTGAGTAGGTACTACATGTTGGATGGTATCTACATGTAGGGTTTGAATTTTGTGTTTTTTGTTTATAAAGATCAATAAACTTAATGATTAATTTGTTCAATAGATACACCTTGTATAATTAATTTGTATTAAATTAACTATACTTTCCTTTCTTTAAGATTTTATAATAATCTCCTATAATGAAACTACAAACGTTGTGGAGTGTGTCATTTTGCCACCTACTCTTCGAGAGTGTCGAGGAGGATACAACCACAACTAATATGATAAATGTGAATTAGCTAGTAACTCTTCGAGTGTGTATTTACAAGGTTACATAGTATCAGTTTGTGGGTTCATAACGTTTGAATAAAACAAGGAGGTTTTTTATTTTGATTTATATTGGAATCGATGTCGCTTCATTGAAGCATGACATCATCATTATTGATGATTATGGAGAAATCATCAAAGATCATTTTACAATTAGTA
>JAUVLT010000095.1 GCA_030600605.1 Mycoplasmatota bacterium | reverse complement strand
CAACCCCCGAATGAACTGGCGAAGGTGAATGGATGAGGGTATATGAGGGCAAAGTGAGCCCCTTCGCCACCCTCACCCGGAATATTTAGCGAAGCATTAATACTTCCTATCCGGTCTTTCTCTTGGAACATAAACTACTTCGTTATCATAAGAGTTATACCCCCCTCCTTTATCTTCTTTATTGAATAATCCTTTTATGAATCCTGTAAAGGCATCTACCGCTACCTTAATCCTAGGCTGACTATAAAAAGTAAAAAAGAAAAATGATATTGCCGCAAGAGGAATAACAATATTGAGAAACTTATCTAAGCCTCCTGTCATCTTTAATCATCTTCCCCCCACACAGCCATAGTTGTTTTACTCAACACAACCTTTAGGTGCGCCGCATCAATATCGCTTTCTAATTGACTGTAATAAAATTTACAGCCTCGACAGCTTTCTATTTGGACATCACAACTTTCTAGTTTTGAGTCGTAGTACACGCAGTCTTTTTTATCATATTTATTCATTTTCTAAATCTTTCCTGACTAAAATCAAACCTTTGAGTTTCGCATCGCGAACAATTATACTACTAAGAGCTTCATCATCTGGAGCTTCATCATATTCCTTTTGCTCTGATTCGGAGAGGTCAAACAACCGAACCAGCATTACAGGAATCTTATTTCTACTCATTAAAACCTTTTTGATAAGCGCGGGGTCTTTAGGTATGCATTGAACCCAATTCTTCCACTTTCTATCAGTGTAGTAAATATACTTGTCCTTTACGAGAAACTGCAAAGTTTCCCTATTTATAGTGAATACTAATTTGATTAGTTTACCCATTTTACAACTCGTAATAGTCGCTTACGAAATTAGTTATCAATATAAATTGTATAAACAATAATACAACCTGAAATACTAATCTCAACAACACAGTAGGTATGGCCGACGCCATAGCTATTAAAAGAGACGGAAAGAACATAACCAAGATGGTTAAGACGTTCTTCCTTTGCTCTTTATTTATTTCTTTTCCATGTATCTTAAGATATCTTCCCATCCTAAGATACCTTCCTATTCATCTCATCAACTAAACTCAATAACTTAGCTATTGCAGTATTTACTGTCATCAATTGTTCTGTTTCTACGTCATAGATTCCAATAGTTTCAGGATGATTGTATTCTAAAAATCTATCGCCTTTAACCTCTCTTATTTGTTGTTGTGGTTGTACTTCTTGAACTGGTTGAGTTTCTTTTGTAGGTGCCTCTTGTGGTTCTTTAGGTAAAATTCTACCAAATTCATCTCTTTTTAATACATATTTGCTCATTGTTACACCTCCCGATTATAACCTTTTGTTAGTTTGTTTCTCTTTTTATCTTTTTCTATCTTTTTGTAGAGGATACAGTTTTCGCATAACCAAGATTTATCTGCAAACTTCCTATACTTACTACACCAATTGTTTTCATTTAGGTACTTACAATCTGGTTTTGTTAAATAGCTTTTGCATTTATATCTCGGCTTCTTTTGCATTAAAAGCCCCTCACAAGTTTGCCCATTCGAGTTGGACCGCCGTCATCTTCATCTACTTTTCTTTTTAGTTTAGAAGTAACTTCTAAGCTCCCCTCATCAATGGCTAATTCTTCAGGGTACTTGTTATCTTTCCCCACCTTTGGTGCTACTTGAATTTGTATGCAACCGTTTATGTATTCTGTTCTTGCAACTGCCACACCTTTAAATCCTGTGTACTTGCATTTTACTGTATCTCCTAATTCAATTTTCATCTTTTTCCTCCACCGTTTTAGGTTCTGGGTTTAGTTCAACCCCTTCATGAACCTTATTTTTAATATCTTCTAAACTAATACCTACTTCTTCCATAACTCCCGCAGCCTCGAGATAACTTGTATATTGTTGATAAGTTGTTACTAAATAACTCCACAGAAATACAAATCCAGCTATAGAGTTTATCCCGACCATTATCTTCATAAATAAGTTAAAGTTTGTGAAGAAAATCATGTAAACAGCCATCACTAACATCCCAACTAAAATGAATAACATACTCATCAAACTCGCTTCAAACTGAACTCGAGTATCTACTTTGCTCATCATTTCAGCCATGAAGTTTGGAAAGATGTATCTTTTATCTTTTTCCATTTTTTCTCTTTAACCTCCTTTTTAATTTTGCCAATTCTTTCTTTTCACGCCTTCCTTGTCTAAAATCTTTTATGAAAACGATGACTAATAAAATTATTCTTATCAATGGGTAGATTATTGGTAATGCGATGGCCACCATGAGTAATTTTAATACTAAATTAAAATTAACCGCTGGATGTTCATGCACAAAACGTGGAATGATTTTAGTTACTTCCATTGTTACATAACCCATCGCACCAATAATTTTATAAGCAACATTAACCATTGGCGTTTGTTCATCAGAAGGATTAAATTTTCCTTCAGTCATGTTATCCCAATCTAAGCTTTCTTCAATCGTTGCTAAAAAATCTTCAGCTTCAGAATTAGATATGTCTTCTAAAACTACTAAGGAAAAAAATAAAATTACAAACACTACTAACCCTATAGTTTTCATATTGGTTCACCGTCTCCATAGAACGTAATTAATATCGCTCCAGTCGTTAACTCATCCTGGTTGATTCTCCACCACTTAATGTTTTCATATCTTAGATTCATCTCCTCAACCATTTCCTTATGAGCTTTAGAAATTACTTCTTCGTATCCTCTTAGTCGTTTACCAAAGAAGTTCCTTATCCCCTGGAAACTGTCTACCACAATATTTCTTGTGACTACTCTTG
>JAUVLT010000064.1 GCA_030600605.1 Mycoplasmatota bacterium | reverse complement strand
GATCAATTAATCTTAAAAAATAATAATTCAAAAATCGATTTTGCTGTAAATGCAGCTGTTGAAAATTCAACATATGAAATCGCAGAAGAAATGATTGTTGAAGAAAAAAATCGTTTAGTTGATAATGTAACACAACAAGCTAAACAATATAAACTAGATTTAGATACTTACTTACAATATACTGGAATTTCAAAAGAAGATTTCGAAACAAACTTAATGAAAGATGCTAAGAAATCAATTGAAACTAGAATTGTTGTTCAAGCAATTTCTAAAGTAGAAGAAATTACTGCAACAACAGAAGAAAAAGATGCTAAATACGTTGAAATAGCTGCACAATATAATATGGATATTAACCAAGTAAAAGCAGCGGTTAATGATGAAGCAATAGCTTTAGAAGTTGAATATAAGAAAACTCTTGATTTCTTAGTAGACGGTTTAATAATTAAATAATAATAAAAACATCACTCGGGTGATGTTTTTTTATGGTAAAATATGAAAGACAAACTAGACTTAAGGAGAAAAAAATGTATAAACTAGCAGTATTTGATATGGATGGAACAGTTTTAAATAGCAAACATGAGATAAGTAAAGAGAATATGCAAGCTATAAAAGAACTAGAAAGCACAGGAGTGAAAATAGTAATTGCGACAGGTAGACCTAGTGAGTTACTTAAAAAATATACAAACGAAATGAAAATGGATGACTACGTAATTACGTGTAACGGGAGTGTTATTGGCCATCCTTATAAAAATGATTTTCTTCATCATAATGTAATTGACAAAGAAAGTACAATTAGAATAATCGAAATGTGTGAGGAAAATAATTATGATTATCTTATGTATACAAAAGATGCTGTTATTTCAAAAGATAATGAAAAATTAAAACAATTTAAAAAAGTAGGAGAAAAATATAGAGAAGAAGATAAAGCAAATATTATTCAAACTGAAGATGTAGATTATATTAAGAATAATTTTTTACCAAATAAAATATTAATTATGGAAAAAAATCCAACTAAGTATCAAGAGTTGTGGAAAAACATGAAAAATTTTAAGAATGTAGAATATACTCAAAGTTGGACTGGAGCTTTAGATGTATCTCCATTTGGTGACAATAAAGGGAATGCAGTTAAGATTTTATGTGAGCACTATGGCATTAATCAGGAAGAAGTTATATCTTTTGGAGATCAATTAAATGATATTACAATGATAAAATATGCTGGTCTTGGTATAGCAATGGGAAATGCAGAGGAAAAAGTAAAAGATGCTGCAAATTATATAACTTTGACGAATAACGAAAATGGAGTAGCTAAAGCAATAAAAAAAATAATTCTAAAAGAATTATAAAATATTTGTGAAAATGGAGTCTTGAAAAAGTATGCTTTTAATGATTTAATTTACTTGAAGATACTAATGAATAGTAAATTTTAGGAGGTCTATTATGAAAATTATTGGAATTGCTGCAAGTGATGGAATAAGTATTGCCAAAGTATATCGGTTAGAATCGGCTGTTTTAGATATAAAAAAGGATTTAGTTGAGAATATTGAAAGAGAATTACAAGAGTTAGAAAAAGCCTTATCTAATTCAGTAATTGAAATCCAAAAAATCCGAAATAATACTGCGAAAAATATTGACGAAGAACATGCGATGATTTTTGATGCTCATATTCAGATCCTTAAAGATCCAGAAATGGATCGACAAGTAAAGGATTTAATTCAGGAAAATAAATACAACGCAGCCTACGCTTTTCAAACTGTTTCAGAAACTTTTTCTCAAATATTTGAGTCAATGGATAATGACTATATGAAAGAAAGAGCTGCTGATGTAAGAGATGTTAGTAAAAGAGTTATATCGCATTTATTAAATGTTCCAATTAGTGATCCTACCTTAATAAATGAAGAAGTTATTGTTGTAGCTCGAGATTTAACTCCTTCGGATACAGCTCAATTAAATCGTAAATTCGTTAAAGGTTTTATTACTAATATTGGGGGAAGAACTTCACATAGTGCTATTATGGCTAGAAGTTTAGAAATTCCTGCTGTAGTTGGAACTAAAAATGTGCTAGAACTTGTTAAAAACGATGAGTTAATGATTTTAGATGGAATCAATGGTTTTGCAATTACAAATCCATCAGATGAACAATTAAAGAATTATAAAAATATTCAGTTAGAACTACTTGAAAAGAAAAAAATATGGGCAACACTTAAAGATAGCCCAACACTTACTCTTGATTCTCACCAAGTAGAGTTAGCTGCCAATATTGGATCTCCAGAAGATATTGATAGTGTCATAAAAAATGGGGCAGAAGGTGTTGGCCTTTATCGTACTGAGTTTTTATATATGAATAATGATAATTTTCCAACTGAAGATGAACAATTCATTGCATATAAAATGGTTTTAGAATCGTTAGATAATAAAAGAATTGTAATTAGAACATTAGATATTGGGGGAGACAAAGAATTATCATATTTGAAAATGGATCCAGAATTAAATCCATTTCTAGGACACCGAGCTTTACGATTGTGCCTATCAAATGTTGATTTATTTAAGACTCAATTAAGAGCTTTACTTCGTGCTAGCATCTATGGTAATTTACATATTATGTTTCCAATGGTCGCTACTCTAGACGAGTTACGTGAAGCAAAACAAATACTGAAAACTTGTCATAAGGAACTAGTTAATGAAGGTCGCTTGGTCAGTGAAAATTATCAAGTTGGTATTATGGTAGAAATACCATCAGTTGCAATACTTGCCGATCAGTTTGCAAAAGAAGTTGATTTCTTCAGCATTGGAACTAATGATCTTATTCAATATACATTTGCTGCAGATAGAATGAACGAAAAAGTTGCCTATTTATATCAACCGTATAACCCATCACTGTTAAGATTGATAAAAATGGTAATAGATGCTTCTCATAAAGAAGGAATTTGGACTGGGATGTGTGGAGAAATGGCTGGTGATCAAATAGCTGCTCCAATATTACTAGGACTTGGACTAGATGAATTTAGTATGAGCGCTACAAGTGTACTGCAAACTAGATATTTATTTAGTAAAATAAAATATGAAGATATGAGAAAAGCCGCAGAAAAAGTGCTTAATTTCAATACAAATGAAGAAGTACGTAATTATATGAGTAAACTAATTAATGAATTGAAAAAATAAAAGCGTCTGCTTTTATTTTTTTTTTCGTTTTACTTTATTTATTTTTCACATTAAGATATAATGAATATTCAATAAAAATAACAATTTTTCGTTTTGCTTAATGATTGTAAATAATTGAAAATGAGTTATAATTAATATAGATAGAAGATAACATACACGAGGTGATTTTTATGTATCAAGATAATGTATTAAAAGAAGGATTATTACCAAGTATCGCAATTCGTGGAATTGCGCCTTTTCCTCATACAGATCTTCGTATTGAAGTAGGACGTATTGTATCAAGAAACGCACTTTTAGAATCTGAAAAAAACTTTGGAAGTTATGTGTTATTGCTAATCCAAGAAAATCCAATGTTTGATAAACCAACACCTGAAAATGTTTTAAAATATGGTGTTGTTGCCAAAATTGGTATAAAGATTAAATTGCCAAATGGTAATTTTAAAGTTAAGTTTGATCCAATTGTAAGAGCTGAAATAATAAATATTGAAAGAGTAATACCGTATTTCTTAACGAGATTTAATACTATGCCAACTATTCAAGAGGATATCGATCAAGAACTAGCTTTAGTTAGAATGCTTGCCAAACAAGTTTTGGAGAATAGTAAAACAATCCTTAAAAACCCTAAACATAGCCTAGAAGCTATTTCAAAGGGTGTTTCTAGTGATAAATTATGTGATGTTGTTACTGATAGTTTAAGAATTAGTGAAAATCAAAAATTTAAATATCTTCAAACAGCTTCTTTGAATAAGAGATTAACATATTTATTATCAGATATTGAAAAAGAAAAATATATGCATGAAATTGAAAATGAAATAAACAAAACAGTTAAGAAAAATATTGATGAAAATCAAAAAGAATACTATTTAAGAGAAAAAATGCGTGCAATTCAAGAAGAATTAGGCGATAAAGTTAAAAAAGAAAGCGATATTGAAGAATTAAAAAAGAAAATATTAGCTAAAAAAATGCCAGCTTCTATTGAAGAAAAAGCAATGTATGAACTATCTAGATATCAATCTTTACCAGCTGCATCTGGTGAATCCGGAGTAATTAGAACATATTTAGATTTTCTAGTTGATTTACCTTGGAATGAAGTAACAACTGATGAAAAAGATATTAAGAAGGCAGAACGAGCGCTTGATTCTACTCACTTTGGACTAGAAAAAGTAAAAGAAAGAATTATTGAATATTTAGCTGTTAAAATATTAACTGGAAAAAACCCTCAAACAATTCTTTGCTTAGTAGGTCCTCCTGGAGTTGGGAAAACTACTTTAGCGCAAAGTATTGCTAAGTCTTTAGGTAGAAACTTTGTTAAACAATCACTTGGTGGAATTAAAGATGAAGCTGAGATTAGAGGACATCGAAGAACATATTTAGGAGCTTTACCAGGTAGAATATTACAAGGAATTAAAAAAGCTAAAGTTATAAATCCGGTTTTCCTACTTGATGAAGTAGATAAATTAGGAAGTGACTATAAAGGAGATCCTAGTGCTGCTTTATTAGAAGTATTAGACCCTGAACAAAATGCTAAATTTAGTGATCATTACCTAGAAGAGCAATATGATTTAAGTCAAGTATTATTTATTGCAACTGCGAATTATTTAGGTAATATTCCAGCACCACTTCGTGATAGAATGGAAATTATTGAATTATCAAGCTATACTGAAATTGAAAAATTTCATATAGCTCAAGAACACTTACTTAAGAAACAATTAGATACACATGGATTAGAGCCAAGTAAATTTAAAATTACTGACGATGCAATAATGGAATTGATTAGATCTTATACTAGAGAAGCTGGAGTTAGACAACTCGATAGAATTTTTGGAACGTTGATAAGAAAATCAATTAAAATTATTCTTGGCGATAAAAAGGCAGATGTAGCTATTACAAAAGACACAATAGTTGACTTTTTAGGTAAACCACGTTTTTCAAATACAAAAAGTGAAACAGAAGATCAAATAGGAGTAGTAACAGGTCTAGCTTATACACAATTTGGTGGAGACACATTACCTGTTGAAGTTACATATTATAAAGGTACAGGAAAATTAGTATTAACTGGAAAACTAGGAGACGTTATGAAAGAATCAGCACAAGCTGCTTTATCATATGTAAAATCAAATAGTGATATATATGATATTGATTCAAGTTTTTATATTGAAAATGATATTCATATTCATGTTCCTGAAGGTGCTGTTCCGAAAGATGGGCCTAGTGCCGGAGTTACAATGGCAACTGCGATTATATCGGCCTTAACACATAAGAAAGTTGACCATTTTATAGGGATGACTGGTGAAATTACTTTAAGAGGTAGAATCCTACCAATTGGTGGATTAAAAGAGAAATCAATCGCGGCTCATCGTAGTGGATTAAAAACAATTATGATTCCGTTTGATAATACAAAGGACTTAGAAGATATTCCTTTAGACATTCAAAATCAATTAGAGATTATTCCTGTTTCTCATATTTCTGAGATTATTTCAAGAGTTTTAAAATAGAATATTTATCTAAAGGTTAGTAGACATTTAGTATGTCCGCTAACCTTTTTTGATACGATTTGATTTTTTTTTTTGCAATATTTATGATACTATTGTATTAAAACAAGATA
>JAUVLT010000103.1 GCA_030600605.1 Mycoplasmatota bacterium | reverse complement strand
AAATCTTAGGAATATGTGATTCAGTAAGTTCAATGGCCACAAAAAGACCTTATACCATAAAGAAATCAAGTGTGGAAATTATCAAAGAAATAAAACTATATATGGGTATTCAGTTTTCACCTAGGCCAGCCAAAGAAATGATTAAGTTTATTAGAGAAGGTTTATTAGATAAGTATTACGAAAATAAATAACGTCTAAAAAAGAAGATAAAAGTTAAAAACTTTTATCTTCTTTTTATAATGTATAAATTATTTATTTAAATCAATCATTAAAGCAACCATTAGTTCTGAGAATTCCGAAGGATTTTCTAGTGGTAATCCTTCAATCAACAAAGCTTGATTATATAATATTTTAGCATAATCTTTAACTTTTTCAGGATTATTCTCATAAACTTTTTCTAATGTTTTAAATAGTTCATGACTTGGGTTAATTTCAAGAATTTTAGTAGCTTTAGCGTCTTTACCAGTAGGCATGTTTTGAAGAACTTTTTCCATCTCCATCGATAGTCCTTCTCCACTTACTAAACAAACAGGACTTTCTTTTAATCTTTTTGATAGTTTTACTTCTGATACTTTATCGTCTAGTCCTTCTTTTAATGCTTCTAGTAATGATTTTTTATCTTCGCTTAATTTATCTAATTTCTTATCTTCTTTTTTATCGATTAAATCAAGGTCACCTTGTGCTACTGATTTAAACTCCAAATCTCCATATTTCATTAAGATATTAACCATGAATTCATCAATATCATCATTGAATAACAATACTTCATAATCTTTTTCTTTTAACAAATCCATTTGTGGTAAAGCAAGGATTGCTTCTTTTGTTTTACCTGTTGCATAGTAAATATGTTTTTGATCATCTTTTTTATTTTCAATATATTCTTTTAATGTAACATAATCATCTGAAGAAGTTGTTTTAAACATAATTAGATCTTGAAGTAATTCTTTATTAACTCCGTATCCTTCATATATTCCATATTTAAGATTAACTCCGTAGATACCATAAAATTCATTATATAATTCTCTTTCATTCTTTTGCATTTTTTCTAATTCCGATTTGATTTTCTTTTTAATTGTTTTAGCAATTTTTTTAAGTTTAGGATCGCGTTGTAACATCTCTCTTGAAAGATTCAAGGTTAAATCACTTGAATCTACTAAACCTTTCACAAATCGGAAAAAATCAGGGATAAGTTCTTTATTTTTGTCTTCAATAAAAACACCTTTACTATATAATTGAAGACCTTTTTCGTATTTTTCTGAATACAGATCAAATGGTGCTTTTTTAGGAATAAACAATAAACTAGTATAAGTTGTTTTTCCTTCTACTTTTGTATGAATTACAATAAGTGGTTCTGTGTAATCATTAAATTGATGTTTATAAAAATCAGTATATTCATCTTCTGTTATCTCTGATTTATTTTTCTTCCATAATGGAATCATTGAATTAAGTGTTTCAAGTTCTTTATAAACAATTGGTTCTTTTTCTTTATCTTCTGGATAATCATATTTAGTTATATCCATTTTAATTGGGTATCTAACATAATCACTATATTTCTTCACTAAATCTTTAATTGTAAATTCCGAAATATATTGATCATAATTTTCTTCTGTATCTTCATTGTTATCACGAAGTTCTAAAATTATCTTTGTTCCTGCTTCTTCCTTTTCAGTATTACTTATAGTATAAGTACTAGTACCAGTACTAACCCATTTAAAAGCGTCGTTACTGTTAACTGATTTTGTTATTACAGTTACTTTTTTCGACACCATAAATGCACTATAAAAACCTACACCAAATTGTCCAATAATTTCAATATCGGCTTTATCTAATGATTCTGAAAACTCTTTAGATCCACTTCTAGCGATAGTTCCTAAATTATTAACTAATTCACTTTCAGTAAATCCAATACCATTATCACTAATTGTGATAATTCTTTTTTCTTCATCTAAATCAATTAGAATTTCATAATCAGTCATTAAATCAGCATTTGTTAACGCTAGGTAATGACGTTTATCAATTGCATCACTTGCATTACTAATTAACTCTCTTAAAAAGATTTCTTTGTGCGTATAAATTGAATTAATCATTAAATCTAATAGTTTTTGCGATTCTGTTTTAAATTGTTTTGTTTTAGCCATTATATATCCTCCTAATATGTTTATTTTTATATGTTCGATAGTTATTATACACCAACATTTTAGCACTGTCAAGTAATGAGTGCTAATGATTGATTAGTAATTGCTACTTTTATACTTTTGTTTTGCTTTTTCTTTAGTTTTGTAATAAAATTTAGATAACAGGGGGAACACGTTTATGCTTACTATTATTAATAATAACACTAATCCAAGATTCAATTTAGCTGTTGAAGAATATGTTTTAAAGTTTTTAAATATCGATGAA
>JAUVLT010000061.1 GCA_030600605.1 Mycoplasmatota bacterium | reverse complement strand
TAAAGGAAAGATCCAATACTACCAAAGAACACTGCAACAGCTACCAAAATTAATCCTTTATCAATAACCGCTTGGAAATTAAGCCATTTACTAATAAATCCACCCATTGGAGGAATCCCTGCCATTGAAATAATGGCAATTAAGTAAACTAAATAAGTAACTGGCATCTTATGAATCATTCCACCAAGTTCACTCATTTTAGTTGTACCGGTTTGTCTAGATACAGCAGCAATCGCTAAGAACGCTGCAGCACTAGCTAATGCATGTGCAATAACATGATATAACCCTCCAGCAACACTAACACTACTAGCGATAGTTAATGCTATTAGGATATATCCACCATTACTCATTGATGAATAAGCAAGTAACTTTTTAGCATCATCTTGTCTAATAGCCATTAAAGTACCAAAGATAATTGTTAATGCTCCTAACCCAGCAATTATATATTGACTAACCTGAAGTCCAGTTGCATTAATCGTATATCCAAAAGGTGCTAATTTAACTAAAGCAAGTACAGCAACAAAAGCACCAAGCTTTTCAAGTCCACCACTAAACACTGCACTAACAGCATCAGGTGAATTACCTAAAACTCGAGGAAGCCAAACATTGAATGGAAATGCTCCAAGTTTAGCGAAAGCTGCCACTGCTAATAAAGCTGTTACTATCGCAGCTTCAGTTCCACTAACGCTGTTCATTGAAGCAGTTATATTGAAACCTCCAGATGCTTCTCTCATAATAAATATTGCAAATAATAAAGCAAAACTTCCAACTGTACTAAAAGCATAATATGAAGAAGCAGCTCTTTTGCTTGTTCCCATTGGAATTAAGAATAAACTTGTCCAAACAACAAATTCAAAGAAGAAAAATAATGCCATGAAATTGTTTGTAAAGAATACTCCAAGTACACCAGCTAAACTTAACAAATATAACATTGAGTACATAGCTGGGTATTTATATTTTTCAACAAAGAAAGGGTTGAAAAATGAAACCATTGCGAAAATAAATGTTACTAAAATTCCAAAGAACAATCCCAAATATGTAACTTTAAACGTTACATAAGGTAATATACTAGTAGTTGTTTCTAAGTCGCCATTATAGCCAAAGTAGGCAATAACAACGAAGACAGCCATACTAACTAAAATTGTAACTACACTTCCAAGCACCTTATTAATTCTACCAAGGAAATAAGCAAGGATTCCCGAAACAGCCGTAAATAAAATTATTAATTCAATAGCCATTATAAATCCCCCCCTTCAACAAAGCTAATTGTATTTAAATTGTCAGCTTCATTTTCAATAGGTGCCGTATATACTCCAAATACCATTAATAATAGTGCTAATACTACGACAACATATTTTAATGTAAAATCATATTTAACTTCTGGTAAATTATCTTCTTTATACCACAATTTAATTAATAATCTTACAAAGTAAATACCTTCAACAAGACTAGTAACTAAGATTATTCCTGGTATTAATAAATTACCTTCAGAAAATAAATCACCTAAAATATTCATTTTAACAACAAAGCCTAAGAATAACGGCATTCCCATTGCACTTAAACTAGCAACAGTAAAAGCAACTCCTACTACTTTATTATTAACAAATAAACCTTGTAACGAAGAAACCTCATCAGTTCCAAGTTCATCACTTGCGTGATTCGCAACAACGAATAAGATAAACTTACCAGCTGCATTAGCAATAATTAAGAATACTCCCCAACCAACAAAGCCATAGAAGAATACCAGTACTACAAGTCCCGCTTGAGCGATACTTGAAAATAATAGAATATCTCTTACTTTCTTAGAAGAAAACGCCATCGCTTCTCCAGCAACTATTGATGCAATAACAATAATTATTATAACAATTTCTAAAACTTCACTTATATTAATTAAGAATAAATCCGTAATTAATCGACCAAATACAAATCCAATTGCAGCAGCATAAACAGCAGCAATAATCGGTCCAGTTAATTTGTTTGAAGAACCTAAAATGCCTTTTGTCCAACTATTAAGTGGCAGTAGCTTAGCTTCAACACCAAGACCAATAAACATTAATAAGAAAGGAAAAGCAGTTGCTGATGCACTTGCACCTGATATAGCAATTTCATTTGCCATATCAGCCATATTAAGTGTACCAAACATTGCATATAAAATAATTAATCCTAACAAATACAAACTACTTCCTACAGTACCAGCTACCAAATAATTAAATGTAGCAAGCGGTTTTTTGTTTGTTGTAGTTATTAAATAAGCAGCAATTCCACTTACTTCAATAAATACAAACAAGTTAAATAAATCTCCTGTTAGCAATAAACCATTTAATCCAGCTAATGAAACTAATAAAATAGTCGACATTTTTTTATATTTTACACAATTTAATGCAACAACTAAAAAGAATAATGAATTTACAATGTAAAGTCCAATTAAGCTGTAGCTATCTAATATTAGATTAATACCATAAGGAGCATTGAATCCTCCAATAGTAATTACTTCCAAAGGCATATAGCCTAAAGCAACAACACTAGCAAAAGAAACAATTAACAACATATATGGAGCAGCTTTTTTAAATAAAATTGAAATAAATGCAGTAAGCAAAGGAACAACAATCAATAAAATTGCACTCATATTATTCTTCCCCCATTTCATTAATATCAAAAGTGCCATACTTTTGATAAATGTTTTTAGCTAAAGCAAGTCCAAGCGCTGTTGTTCCAACACCGATAACTATCGCTGTTAGTACTAGAGCTTGTGGTAAGGGATCAACAAATAATAAGTTACTTGAATTATTTACACTTGTAAAAATAGGAGCAATTCCATCGGTTACAAATCCAACACTCACAATAAATAGATTTACACCAATTTCTAAAATATTTAAGGAAATAATAATTTTAATAATATTTCTTTGTGTTAATAAGCCATAAAGACCTAACATTATTAACACTATAGCAGCATATTGCAACATCTTAAACACCCTCCTCTGTAAGGAAATTATCAATAACACCAGAGATTTCACTACCTACTTTAAGTCCAATTAATATATAAATAATTGGTATCATTCCAGCACTAAATAAATCACCAAGTACTCCGTTAACTAATAGGTTCTCTAAAAAATAACCTCCTAATAATAAACCAAGTAACCCGATAATTACATAAGCACTTCCGGTAGTACTTTCTAATATCTTGAATCCTTTTACTTTTGCTCTAAACTCATCATCAGCAAGATATAACAACAACATTGATGATGCAATCATAGTCCCCCCAGGAAATCCTCCACCAGGAGTTAAATGACCATGAATACTAATATAGATACCAGTCATTAAGATAATTCCAAATAATGCTCTTGATCCAACTCTTAACATAAAGTTAGGATGAAAATTAAGTTCTAAACGACGTTGTTTTGTTCCGCCAAGTAGTAATGCTACACCTAGCGAACTTACAAAGAGAACAGTTACTTCTCCTAATGTATCAAAACTACGGTAATCTGCCACTATTGCAGTAACTGTATTAGCTGGCCCACTTTCTAAATTAGTAGCTTCACCAAATACTACTTCTTCAGAGTTACCGTTAACGTCTCTTTCAATATACTTTTGACTTACTCTTGTAGTTACATCCACATCTCCCATAGCTGGGAAAAACTCGTTAGTTGCTAACCAAGACATAATCATATAACCTAAGAACAATGTTAATAATAATGCTAAAAAGTTTTTCATATTTTTTTACCTGCCTTTCTTACAGCAAGTAATGTAAATACAAATAAACTTGTTACAAGTCCACTTCCAATTACTGCTTCTGTTACAGCAACATCAGGAGCTCTCATTATAACAAACCCAATTACAGCCAACATGCTTAACGAAGATAAAAACATTACTGATTTAATTAATGTCTTAGAATTAATTGCTAAGAAAGCTAATGCTATCAATAATACTGATACTACTATCTCAACGATATTAATTAGAGTCATTATCTTCACCTCCAAATAATTCTTTCAAATCATCTTGAACTAAATTTTTAGGTAATTCGCAACTTTTATAAGCAGCTTTAGCAAGTGCACTTGATCCAATTGGATTAGCAAGAGCAATGAAAACAATAATTAAAAATACTTTTAATAGCCAATCAGGATTAGCAATCCCAATTCCTATTAATAGTGTAAACGCACCAAGTGTAGTAGCTTTTGTTCCTGATTGTATTCTATCAAATGTATCAGGCATTCTTAAAACACCTAATCCTCCTAAAAGGTAAAATAATCCTCCGATTATCATAAATACATAACTAACAATCTCCATGATTACCCTCCAAGTATCTAGCAAATACTATTGTTTCAATAAATGCTAAAATAGCATAAACAATTGCGATATCTAGATATAATGAATTTTTAAATTGATAAGCAAGCAAAGCTATTACTCCAATTACAATAATGTTGAATGTATCTAATGCTACAACTCTATCTGCAGGAGTTGGTCCAATTAATAATCTAATCATAGCAAATAATACCCCAAGTCCCACAAGCGAGAATACTAAAATATCTATCATTTGAAGATCACCCCTAACAATTTTTCAAATTTACCACTAATAATTTCTCTGTTTTCTTCAGGTGTTTTACCTTTAACATCAACTGTGTGAACATAAATATAATCATCATTAATATCAACAGATAAAGTTCCCGGAGTTAACGTTATTGAGTTTGCTAATGTTAACTTAGCAAAATCACCTTTTAAATCCGTTTTGATTTTTACAAATCCTGGATTTAAAGGAATTTTTGGGCTAAGAACTCTTTTTGCCACATCAATATTTGACAATACTAATTGCCAAGTAAAGATTGGTAAATAAGCAAAAATAAACACTAGAAGCTTAACAGGAAAACGATAATCAATTGTGTAATTAACAAGTTTTGCCAATATAAATGTTAATACTAAACTAACTATTCCCCCAAGCATCAATTCTTGTACATAAAATCCAGCTAATAGAATGTAAATAGTGAAAAGTACTAAGAAAGTTGCTAAATACTTCATAAATATTCCTCCTTTATATTTAAATCTTTTTATATATTTTCAACTTAACAATAAATGAACTCTTATCATCATAAGGCCATATCAACCATCTAGATAAATAAGACTCTAGTTTTTCGTTAAGATTTAAAAGACCATAATCCCCAATTCCAATTCCAAACTTTTGTTTGTATCCTTCATAAATTTCTTCCATTACTTCCTGATTTTTTATCCCGTTTTTGACTCTTAAATAGAAACTGCTTCCAATATCCACTTGGAATATATCACTTAAAACCATAAGTTGTCCTTTAGGTTTTAAAGTCTCAATTAAATTATTATTAAAACGATTAATTATCTCTACCATCTTATCTAGTAAAATACTCTCAATGTATTTAAGCATGTGTTCAGGATAGCCACTCTCCCTTAAGATAGCACATTCTCTTAAAACTTGATTATATATAAGTTGTGTATAAATTGGGGACACGTAAATTAAATCTGCACTTTCTGAATAATTTTTTAAAAATTTATATTTTTCAAGTCCTTCAAGTTTACTATTAATAACTTGATCAACCTTCTCGAAAGTATGGCAATTAACAATTCTTTCTTTAAAATCATTAAAAAATTGATTTTTTTCAAATCCAGTATAATCCATTCGAATTTTTATAATCCTCTTCAACTCTTTTTCAGACAGTTTAACTTTACTTTCTGCTTCAGTCACACTAGCTAAATCGATATCTGTCAAAATTACTTCATTAAAGTTTCTCACAAAAAAAGCAAGAGAAAAATCTTTCATCTTTCCCGCCCCAATTACTACTACTCTTTCACTTTCAACAAGTCGCTCGTAAACAGACTTAAGTAATAAATCAATTTGAAGTTTGAAATCACTTATTTCTTTACTTTCACGAACTAAGCTTTGATTTAAATTACGATTAAATGTCTCCATTACTTTCATTTTTATCACCTGCGCTACTTATATTATATATAAGTAAAAATAAGCATACAAGTAGTAATTTGTATGCGAAATAGTTCCGTTCTCGAACAATATCAAAAAAGGGCTATGATTGGCCGATATGGTGTTTTCAATGACTAGCCACTTTATAATTTTTCTACTTAACAAAGAGCATATGCACAATACAACTAAAGTAAGCATAAAAAAACGAGTATTTCTACTCGCTTTTAGACTCCTCAATAACTTTTGATTTGAATTGATTTGTATAGAGTTTATAATAATGTTTCTCTAACTTTATTAGTTCATTATGTGTTCCTTCTTCTTTTATTTTTCCATCTTCTAATACCAAAATCCGATCACTCG
>JAUVLT010000032.1 GCA_030600605.1 Mycoplasmatota bacterium | reverse complement strand
CCATCTTCATCAACGTCCATTGCTAGCGCTGATGGTACTTTTGGTAATCCAGGCATCGTCATAACATCTCCTGTTAATGCAACAATAAATCCTGCTCCAATTGATGGTGTTAATTCTTTAACTGTGATAGTAAACCCTTCAGGTCTACCTAATAATTTTGGATTATCGGTTAAACTATATTGTGTTTTAGCCATACATATATCTAAATTATCCCAACCTAATCTTCTAAATCTTCTAAGTTGAATTCTTGCAGCAGATGTAAACTCAACATTTTTAGCTCCATAGATTTTAGTACAAACTTTTTCGATTTTTTCTTTTAAAGTATCTTCTTCTTTATAAGTTCTTTTGAAGTTGTTTGGTTTATTATCTATCTCATATATTACTTTATGAGCGAGATCAATAGCTCCTTCTCCTCCTTTTTCCCATACTTCACTTAATGAATAAGGATGATTATTATCTTTTAAATAGTCTTCTAATGCTTTTGTTTCAGCAGCTGTGTCTGTAATAAAACTATTAATAGCTACAACATAAGGAACATTATATCCTTTTATTGATTCAATATGCTTTTCTAAATTGGGAATCCCTTGAATTAGTGCTTCAACGTTTTCTCCACCTAATTCTTTTTTATTTACTCCACCATGCATTTTAAGAGCTCTTATTGTGGCAACAATGATTACAGCAGCAGGTTTAAATCCAGCCTGTAATGTTTTAATATCTAAAAACTTTTGTGCTCCTAAATCAGCGCCAAATCCTGCTTCAGTAATTACATAATCCGCTAGTTTTCTTGCCATATTAGTAGCAATAATACTATTACAACCATGAGCTATATTAGCAAAAGGTCCTCCGTGAATTAAAGCTGGAGTATTTTCGAGAGTTTGAACTAAATTTGGTTTTACAGCATCTTTTAGTATTAAAGCTATTGCTCCTTCAACCTCTAAATCACCAACTGTTATTGGTTTTCTATCATAAGTGTATCCAATAACTATTCTTTTTACTCTATTTTTTAAATCGTTAAGATCACTAGCTAGGCATAATACAGCCATAATCTCAGAAGCTACAGAAATATTAAATCCATCTTGTCTTGGTAAAGAATTTCCAATACCACCAAGCCCTATAACGATATCTCTAAGAGCTCTATCATTCATATCTATAGCTCTTTTCCAACTAATTCTTCTTGGATCAATATTTAATAAGTTTCCTTGGTGAATATGGTTATCAATTATTGCGCTTATTGCATTATTTGCTGTAGTAATAGCATGAATATCACCAGTAAAATGAAGATTAATATCTTCCATTGGAACAACTTGGCTATATCCTCCACCTGCAGCTCCTCCTTTAACTCCCATAACCGGACCAAAAGATGGTTCTCTCAATGCGATAATTGCATTCTCACCAATTTTTGTAAATGCTTGTCCTAATCCCACAGTTGTTGTCGATTTTCCTTCTCCAGCTGGGGTAGGATTAATGGCAGTAACGAGAATAACTTTACCATTCTTATTTTCTTTGTATTTATCCATAACACTTAAATCAATTTTAGCTTTATAATTACCATAAAGTTCTAAATCATCACTCGATAATCCAATTTTAGCAGCAATATCTACTATTTTTTCCATTTTGGCTTCTTGAGCAATTTTTAAATCTACATTTTCCATATAAATACCTCCGATTGTTTTTATACATACTATATTGATTTTGCCATATTAACGGTTAAAATGCAATACATATCTATAAAACGCTTACAAAATATTTACTACTATTATGAAAATTATATAGTATAATATATACATACTAAAAATCGGGTGATAATATGAATGTTGGAATAGTAGGAATTGGCTTGATAGGTGGCTCTTATGCTAAAAGTCTAAAGAGATACGGATACAAAATTTATGGAATAGATATTGATCAAAAAGTAATAGATTTTGCTTTAGAACACGATATTATTGATTATGGAGATACTAATCCTAAAAATATTTTAAAAAAAATGGATGTTGTTTTCATATGCTTATATCCCGAAGACACAATTCAATTTATCCACAAGAATATAAATAATTTTAAAAGAGGTTCGATAATATCTGATGTTGTTGGCATTAAGAGAAAGATTATTGATGCTTTAGACATTTATAGAAATGATGAAATAGAATTTGTCTTTACTCATCCGATAGCAGGAAGAGAAACAATTGGCATTAAACATTCTGATGAAGCCATTTTTCATGGTGCTAACTTTGTAATTACACCTACAAAATGGAATACAGAGGAAGCAATTAATATTATCACGATTTTAGCCAAACAAATGGGTTTTGCCAATATAACTCAAGTACTTGATGTTGCTCATGATGAAATAATAGCTTTCACATCTCAACTTACTCATGCTATTGCTTTAGCTTTAGTAAATAGTGATGATGAAAAATATAATACTTCGCTATTTATAGGTGATTCTTATAAAGATTTAACAAGAATTGCTCAAATCAATGATGACTTGTGGTCTGAATTATTTATTAAAAATGGCGACTTTCTCTTAAAACATATTAACAAATTTGAGAAAGAACTAGATGCTATAAAATACGCAATTAAAGAAAAAAACAAAGAAAAACTTAAGAAATTAATGCGTTTAGCAACTGAAAAAAGAGGAAAAATATTATGAGTGATAAGCTAGACATAGTACTGTTTCCTAGTGTTCTAAATGGTGAAATTAAATCTCCTCCTTCAAAAAGTTTGAGTCATAGAGCATTAATTTGTGCTGCGTTATCAAAAGGTAAAAGTGTCATAAAGAACATAATTTATTCAGATGATATTAAAGCTACAATAAGTGCCCTTGAATTACTTGGTGCTAAATTTGAAATAAATAAAGATATAATAGCCGTATCTGGTATTAAAACAATTAAAAGCCCTTCAAAATCTATTAATTGTAATGAATCTGGATCTACATTAAGATTTTTAATTCCTTTATTCTCATTATCAGATAAAGAGATTGAGTTCAAAGGAGCAAAATCATTAATAAATAGACCTCAATCTGTTTATAAAGAAATCTTTTTAGAAGATGGGAACACTTTTTTTGTTGATAGAGATAAAATAGTGGTAAAAGGTTCAGTTAAGCCAAGAGTATATTTTCTAAAAGGTAACGTAAGTTCACAATTCTTCAGTGGATTAATGTTTGCATTACCTCTATTAAAAGAAGATTCAACAATTTATATTGATGGTAACTTAGAATCGAAAAGTTATATTGATTTAACTATTGATATGTTAGCTAAATTTGGAATAAAGATAATCGAAATAAAAAACGGCTATTTTATTGAGGGAAATCAAATATACAAACCAACAAAATATACAGTTGAGGGTGATTACTCTCAAGCAGCATTCTATCTAGTGGGAGGAATTCTTAGTGGTTTAGTAAAAGTTAATAATTTACCTCATAACTCCATTCAAGGAGACAAAGCTATCATTGAATTTATTAAACAAATGAAAGGGAAAATAATATGCCTGGAAAATGGCTATATCACTGAATTTTCTAATACAGCTAGCTCAACAATCAATCTTGCTGATTGCCCTGATTTAGGTCCCATTATTACTCTTCTCGCAGCCTTAAGTACGGGCAAATCTACCATAATCAATATATCTAGACTTAGAATAAAAGAATCTGATAGAGTAGCTTCTACTGTTTCCACGTTGAAGGCACTGGGTGCCAATATTAAATCCACTAAATATGAGATAATCGTTACTGGTGTCCAGTCACTAAATGGGGGAGTAACAGTTGATTCACATAACGATCATCGTATCGCAATGATGTTAAGTATTGCAGCATTAAAATGTAAAAAAGAAATAAAACTAACAAATGCAAATGCAGTAACTAAGTCGTATCCCGCTTTTTTTGAAGATTACAAATCACTTGGTGGTAAATATAAAATAGTTAAGGATTGATATTATGAAGATAATAGATATTTCAATTAAAGATTATCCATATAAAGTCTACATAGACCGTAGCCTTCTTTTAAACATCGATAATTATATTGACGTTAATCGACAAATAGTCATCATTACTGACGACTTTATTCCAAAGATATATCTAAACACTATAAAAGATAAAATGAATAATCCATTAATATTCGAGGTACCACAAGGTGAAACATCAAAATCAATGGAGATAGTATATTCAATAATTGATGAGATGATTAAATCAGAAATTACTAGAAAATGTCTAATTATAGCTCTTGGTGGTGGTGTAATTGGTGATCTAGCAGGATTTATCGCGAGTATCTATATGAGAGGTGTCGACTTTATTCAAATACCTACTACACTATTATCTCAAATAGATAGTAGTATTGGGGGGAAAGTAGGTATTAATGCTACAAACATGAAAAATGCTATTGGATCATTCTATCATCCCCAAATGGTTTTAATCGATCCAAATACATTAAAAACATTATCTGTTAGAGAATATAATAATGGAGTTGCAGAAATGATTAAATATGGAATGATTGCCGATAAATCTCTATTTAATGATTTACTACAAACAAATATATCAGAAAATATTGAGTATTATATCGAAAAATGTATAAATATAAAGAAACACCTTGTTTTAAAAGATTTATTTGATAAAGGTGAAAGACAATTACTCAATTTTGGTCACACAATAGGACATGCAATTGAAAAATATTCTAATTATAATCTTCTTCATGGAGAATCTATATCAATTGGTATGGCATTGATGTCGAAAAATTATAAACACTACGATCTTTTAATCAAAATTCTTCAAAAACATAGTCTTCCGTTTGAATATGAATATAATAAAGAAAAAATATTTAACTATATTAAGACAGATAAAAAAGCTTCTAAAGAAATGATAAATATTATTTTAGTTAAAGAAATTGGAAAGAGCTTTATTGAGCCAATAAAAATTACAGAAATAAAAAAATATTTGTAGGTGATATTATGAGTACATTTGGAAAAGCTATTGAAATTAATTTATTTGGAGAATCACACGGAAAATCAATCGGTATTGTTATCAACAACTTACCCGCCGGAATTAGTCTTGATTTAAAAGCAATCAATACCGCTCTTTCTAAGAGAAGACCTAATTCAGAACTATCAACATCAAGACAAGAACAAGATAAATATGAAATTGTAAGCGGTTATTTTAACGGCTTAACAACAGGAACTCCCTTAACATTTTTAATTCCAAATACCGATGTACATTCAACTGATTATACCAAAAACATATTAAGACCATCTCACGCTGATTATACTGCCTTTGTAAAATATGGTAGTTATCAAGATTATCGTGGAGGAGGCCACTTTTCAGGACGCCTAACAGCCCCTTTAGTTATTTTAGGTGCTATATCAGCACAATTATTAGCACAAAAAGGTATTCTTATCGGCTCACATATCGCAAGTATTAAAGATCAAACTGATAAACTATTTAGTGATTTTAAACCATCAAGTGATATTCTCGAAACACTTAACTCTAGCCGATTCCCAGTTTTAGATAGTATACAAACTGAACTTTTTAAAGCAATAATACTTAAGGCTAAAGATAACAAGGATAGTGTTGGGGGAACAATTGAAACAATGATTCTTGGTTTAGATGCTGGATATGGTGATCCGTTTTTTGATTCAATTGAAAGTATTCTTTCTCATTTATTATTTAGTATTCCCTCTGTTAAAGGACTTGAATTTGGAAAAGGTTTCGCAATTACTAAGATGTTTGGTTCAGAAGCAAATGATAGTTTCTACATTGATAATAATGTAGTTAAAACTAAAACAAATAATTCCGGAGGAATTCAAGGTGGAATCTCGAATGGTATGCCAATCATATTTAAGGTTGCTATTAAGCCAACTCCTTCTATTGGCAAAACTCAAAATACAGTAAATATTGCTAAAATGGAAGAAGTAAAACTCAATTTAAAAGGAAGACACGATCCAGCCATAATCCACAGAGTAGTATATGTCATAAATGCTATTACAGCTTATGCAATCTTAGAACTAATTATTAGAAAAGAGGGATTTTCATGGATAAAATAGAAGATTTACGAGTTATAATAGATGACCTTGATGGAAAAATTATGGATTTATTATCTCAAAGATTCTCCTTATCTAAAAAAATAGGAAAAATAAAAATACTTTCCAAATCCAATGTTTTGGACACGAAAAGAGAACATATAATCCTAAATAAGATTTCTAAATATAGCCATTCTCCAGAGATTGACATAATTTATAAAACAATTATGGAAGTGAGTAAATCACTTCAAAGAAAGTAGTGTTATTATGTACGGTTTAATTGGAAAAAAGCTAAAGCACAGCTACTCAAAAGAAATACACGAAAAATTACATAATAAAAAATATAATCTAATTGAACTAAATGAATTGGATTCTTTTTTTCAAACAAAAAACTTTAAGGGAATTAATATCACAATTCCTTATAAAAACGATGTAATCAAATACTGCGATAATTTAAGTGACGTAGCCAATAGAACCCGTTCAGTTAACTCAATCGTTAATATTGATGGTGTTCTTTATGGATATAATACTGATTATAGTGGTCTTGAGTTCCTTTTAAAGCACAATAATGTAATCCTTAAAAACAAGATCATATTAATCCTAGGAAACGGCTCTACCAGTAGAACTACCCAGTGTTTATGTAAGGACCAAAAAGCTAAAAAAATAATAATTTCAGCTAGAAATCCTAAAGATGATGAAATTGCTATATATGATACAAAAAATCAACCAAATATTAACATAATTATTAATACCACTCCAGTAGGAATGTATCCTAATAACGCCGATTCATTAAATATTGATTTAAATACTTTTAACAAATTAGAAACTGTAATTGATTTAATCTATAATCCTTTTGAAACAAAAATTCTTTATAATGCTCGAAAAAGAAAAATTAAAACAATCAATGGATTTTTAATGTTAGTTCATCAAGCTGTGAAATCTTCTGAATTATTCCACCAGAACTTTTATTCAAAAAATACAACAATAGATTTATATAAATCATTATTATTAAAAATGTCGAATTTTGTATTAATAGGTATGCCAATGAGTGGAAAATCATATTACGCAAAATTGCTAGCAGAAATCTATAAAAAGCAAGCAATGGATATTGATAAGCTAATCGAAAGTAAAACAAATAAATCTATTGCTGAAATATTTAAATCTAAAGGAGAATCAGCATTTAGAACACTAGAGAAAGAAAATATTAAAGAAATATCAAAATCGCATAACTTAGCGATTTCCATTGGTGGAGGAGCAATTTTAGACAAAAAAAATATAGCATATTTAAAACAAAATGGTATAATAATATTTCTAGATGTTCCACTTGATATGTTAAAAACATTCAACCCTAAGAATAGGCCTTTGTTAAAGTCTAAAAGTAATATTGAAAAACTATATAATGAAAGATATCATCTATATAAAAAGTATGCTGATATAATAATACCCAAAAATTCTTATGATGAAAGCATAACACTTAATAAGATAGAGGTGAAAATAAATGAATATATTAATTCTTAATGGTCCTAACTTAAATATGATAGGCCTTCGTGAACCGAAAATATATGGAACAAAGACTTATCAAGATTTAGAAAACTATTTGAAAAGTTTAGAACCCATTTATAATGTCATTCTTGATATCAAGCAATCGAATCTTGAAGGGATATTGATTAATTTACTACATTATTCTAATGATCATTTTGATGGTGTAATACTCAATGCGGGAGCCTTTACCCACTATTCTTACGCCTTATATGATGCGATTAAATCTATTCAAATTCCAGTAGTAGAAGTTCATTTATCTGATACTAATAATCGTGAAGAGTTTAGAAAGAAATCCGTTATTAAAGAAGCGTGTTCTACTAGTATAATAGGACTTGGCTTCAAAAGTTACGAAGAAGGTATTAAATATTTAATAAAAGAAGGTGCAAATCAATGATTGTAAAAATTAAAAAAGGTGCAAACCAGGCAGATGTTAATAGATTATTAGAACACTTAAAAGGTTTAGGTTTTGATATCCATTCAAGCTTTGGTGAATCATATCAAGTATATGGCGTTGTTGGGAACACAGCAGGTTTTGATATCAGAAGTTTATATGGGCATCGTTGTGTTGATAGTGTCATTAGAATTCAAGAACCTTTTAAAAAAGTAAATCGAAAAATAAAATCCGAAGACACAATAGTAGATGTTAATGGCATAAAAATTGGTGGAAAAGAAATTATAATTATGGCGGGACCTTGTAGTGTTGAATCGTATGAACAAGTAGATATCATCGCTAAAGCCGTTAAAGAAGCAGGTGCTAAAATACTTAGGGGTGGTGCTTTTAAACCTCGTACATCACCATACGCATACCAAGGAATGGGAATTGAAGGCTTGAAGATACTTCATGATGTCGGTTCTAAATATGATATGCCTATTGTTTCTGAATTAATGGATAAAGATTATATTGATGACTTTATAAAATATGTTGATATAATTCAAATAGGTGCGAGAAATATGCAAAATTTCGCCTTGTTAAAGGAATTAGGTAAAATTGACAAGCCTATTTTACTAAAGAGAGGATTTTCTAATACAATCGAAGAATGGCTAATGAGTGCTGAGTATATTATGGCTGGAGGAAATGAAAAAGTTATTTTATGTGAACGAGGAATACGTACTTTTGAACCATATACAAGAAATACATTAGATATTTCCACAGTCCCAATTGTTAAAAAGGTAAGCCATTTACCAGTAATAATCGATCCATCTCATGCTGCAGGAAAATGGGATTTAATAGAAAGTTTATCTCTTGCTAGTATCGCTGCTGGAGCTGATGGACTAATTATAGAAGTACACCACGAACCAGAAAAAGCTTTTAGTGATGGAGCACAATCATTAAAACCTAAAAAGTTCCATAATTTAATGAATAAAGCAAGAGCAGTAGCAGCTGCGGTAAACAAACAACTCTAAAAAAAAATGATTATCAGCCGATAATCATTTTTTTTATATATACATTTGCTTTAATACTATTGTTTGTTTTCGATCAGGTCCTACAGAAAACATAACAATTTCTATTCCGGTTAGTTCACTAATTTTATCTAAATACTTTTGTGCATTGATTGGTAAATCGCCAAATTTAGACGTTTTTGTGATATCTTCTTCCCACCCAGGAAGTTCTATATATACTGGTTCACATCTTTCAACATCTTTAATACTAGCTGGTATAAAATCTATTATTTTACCATCAAGTTTATAAGAAATACAGATTTTTAATGTTTCAATATTAGTTAAAACATCCAATAACATAATACTTAATCCAGTAATACCACTAATTCTTTTAGAATGTCTTAATACTACGGTATCGAGCCAGCCAATTCTTCTTGCTCTACCAGTTGTTGTCCCATATTCTTTTCCTGTTTTTCTAATATGCTCTGCTATTTCACTATTAAATTCAGTAGCAAAGTATCCACTTCCTACTCTTGTAGAATAAGCCTTAGTAACTCCTAATATCTCATCAATCAATTTAGGGGAAATGCCTGTATTTAGCGATACAGAGGCTGCGGTTGGAGAAGAAGATGTTACAAAAGGATAAGTTCCATGATCTAAACAAAGCAAAGACCCCTGAGCCCCTTCAAATAGCACATTCCTGTTATTTTCAAATTGATTATTTAATAGAATACTTGTATCTGTAACATATGGTCTAATTCTTTTAGAATATTCTTTATATTCTTCAAAAATATCTTTAATTACCATCTCTTCTTTACCAAATAATTTGAATATCTTATTATAATAATTCAAGTTATCTGTCAATTTATCTCTAAACTCTTCTAAATCAATGAAATCGCATATTCTAATTCCAATTCTAGAGGATTTATCAGTATATGCTGGTCCTATTCCTTTATTTGTTGTGCCAACTTTTTTCTTTCCGTTTTTTAAATCTTCAAATAGCTTATCTAAAACAGAGTGATATGGTAAAACCACATGTGCTCGGTCTGAAATAGCAAGTTTATATTCTGTAATTCCACCCTTTTCCAACATGTCAAGCTCTTCAATTAGCGCTTTAGGATTAATCACCATTCCATTGCCTAAAATATTTATAGTATCTTTCCTAAATATTCCTGAAGGAATTAAATGTAGTGCAAACTTTCTATTATCGAACACAATAGTGTGTCCTGCGTTATTTCCTCCTTGAAATCTTACTACTACATTTGCTTTTTCTGCTAGAAAATCAGTAATTTTCCCTTTACCCTCATCTCCCCATTGAGTACCAATAACTACAACACTGCTCATAATATCCTCCTAAAACTTACTTATAATATCTCTTGCAATCCAAATACCATTAGCTCCTGCTTGCGCTAACCCTCGCGTTATTCCAGCCCCGTCTCCACCAAAATACAATCCTTTTATTGGAGATTCAAAGTTCTTATTAACTTTTGGTCTTGCACTATAAAATTTTGATTCTACACCATAGAATAATGTATGATCAGATGCAATTCCCGGTGTAATATGGTCTAGTACTTCAATCATTTCAATTATTGATTTCATTGTATTATAAGGCAATACTAATCCTAAATCACCTGGGATAGCCTCTTTCAACGTTGGTGCTACAAAACCTTCTTTTAATCTTTTGTAAGTTGTTCTTCTTCCTCTTTTTATATCTCCATATTTTTGTACAATCACTCCACCATTGCTTAACATATTAGCTAATCTACTTACTTGATTAGCAAATTCATTTGGTTGATTAAATGGTTCACTAAATGGATGCGATACTAAAAGAGCAAAATTCGTATTCTTACTACCTAGAGAAATATTTCGGTATGAATGCCCATTAACAATCATTGTTCCGCTATGATTTTCAACAACAACGTGTCCACTAGGGTTCGAACAAAAAGTTCTAACCGTTGTTCCTACACTAGAACGGAAAATAAATTTGCCTTCATATAAGTGATCATTAATCTCTTCCATAATTTCATCATTAGTTTCAACTCTGACACCAATATCAACATGGTTAGCCATTCTTGGAATATCATATTTCTTACACATCTTCTTGAGCCAAACTGCACCATCCCTACCTGGAGCTATTACAACCTTATTAGCAAAGACCTTATCTCCATTAAGTAATACCCCTTTAATAGAGCCATTCTCCACTATTAAGTCAGTAACTTTAGTTTTGTATCTCATCTCGATTTTTTTTGATAAATGCTCATATATACTTTTTAATATTTCCAGATTTTCTTCAGTACCTAAATGTCTCACTTTAGCTCTCAGTAATTTCAAACCTGATGCTAATCCTCTTCTTTCGATTTCTTTTACTTTTCTAGTTGTTGGATCTGTAACTTTTAAAGTAGCACCATGAGCAATATTAATACTATCAACATAATTAATTAGTTCCTCAACTATGGATTTATCCACATATTCAGTCATCCATCCTCCGAACTCACTAGTAATGTTAAACTTTCCATCTGAATATGCTCCTGCTCCACCAAAACCACTTGTTATCGAACAACTTGGACTACATCCTGCAAAACCATCTCTGTTTTCAGGACATTTTTCTATTTTTTTTTCAAGAATAGGACATCTCCTATCAAAAATATTGAGCCCTTTATCAACTAATAATACCTTTAGTTCAGGCTTTTTCTCAGATATTTCATAACAAGTAAAAATTCCTGCAGGTCCAGCACCTACAACCACTACATCATAAATAAATTCCATCCTAAAACCTCCTATAAAAATAAAAAAAGCACCCAATATAGGTACACTTTTGGCGTACACTAAAATTACTTTGATTTTTGGTATGCCGTTTTTGATATTTCCCAAGTTTATTCTACTAAACAAAAAATAAAATGTCAACTAAAAATGGGTATTAATTATAAAAACTTTAATTATAAAAAAAGGCTACAATTAGCCTTTTCCCGCATTATAGTGCTTCTAATAGCTCTACAATAAAATATAGATAATGTTTATCTAGTTTAATAGTATCTATAATAATATTTATTCTATCCAATCGATATGTAAATCTAATGAATTTACTTATATCATTAGCTTTTGTGAAGAGATATTCTCCATTTACACTCTGTGATTTTTCTTTCGAAAGTATAAAAATAATATTAGTTTTACTCTCTCTAACTTTTTCTACTCCTTTTTCTAGAGCAAGGTGTTCAAATAGCTTTTCATACATGTATATTGTTATATCTTTAGAAGGAACACCAAAGCGATCCTTAAATTCTTCAAGAAGTAATTCAATATCCTTTCTAGTTGTGATATTGGCTATTTTACGATGCATTTCAATTTTAATATAATCGTTATCTATATAATTTGAATCAATATATTTGTTTACTCTTAGTTTAATTGGTGACTGTTCTTCTATATGTTCCTCTTTTTCTCCTCTTTGTATAGCTATTTCATCCTTTAACATCGCAATATATAAATCAAGGCCTACACTATCCATAAAACCTGATTGCTCTGTCCCTAAGATATCTCCAGCTCCTCTTATTGAAAGATCTCTTATCGCAATCTTAAAGCCACTTCCTAGTTCAGTGAACTCTTTAATAATCTTTAATCTTTTAACAGCTTCTTCATTGAGTTGTTTATGTTTATTATACATTAAATAGGCATAAGCAATTTTATCACTTCGTCCAACTCTTCCCCTTATTTGATACAATTGTGATAACCCAAGACGATCAGAATCATGAATAAGTAAAGTATTAGCATTAGGAATATCAATTCCTGTTTCAATTATTGTTGTCGATACTAAAACATCATATTGTTTGTCTAAAAATGCTTCAATAACGTTTTCCAAATTAATTCTACTCATTTTCCCATGAGCATAACAAACTCGTGCTTCAGGAACTAATCTTTGTACTTTATTTGCCACTACATTAATGTCTTCAACTCTATTATACAAATAGAATATTTGCCCATCTCTAGCCAATTCCCGTTCTATTGCATCTCTTATTACTGAATCGTTTCTTTCTAAAACATAAGTTTGAATAGGATACCTGTTTTCTGGGGGTGTTTCAAGTAAACTCATACTTTTTACTCCCATTATCGCCATTTGTAATGTTCTAGGAATTGGTGTGGCACTTAATGATAAAACATCAATGTTTATCTTGATTTCTTTTATCTTTTCTTTATGTTCTACCCCAAATCTTTGTTCTTCATCAATGATTAAAAGGCCTAAATCAGCGAAATCCATATCTTTAGATAATATTCTGTGTGTACCAATAACAACATCTACTGTTCCAATTCTAATATCATGAAGTATTTTTTTCTGTTTTGATTTCACAATAAATCTATTAAGTAACTCTACTCTTATTCCATGTTCTTCCAATCTATCCCTAAATGTATAGTAATGTTGACGGGAAAGCACTGTGGTTGGCGCTAAATATGCAACTTGCTTATTATCTAAAACAGCTTTAAAAGCAGCTCTTAAAGCTACTTCTGTTTTTCCATATCCGACATCACCACATAATAATCTATCCATTGGTGTACTTAACTCCATATCTTTTTTTACATCTTCAATTGCTTTTATTTGATCTTCTGTCTCTTGATATTGAAATCCTGCTTCAAATTCTACTTGTAAATCCGTATCTTCACTAAATGAAAATCCTTTTGCTTCTTCTCTTGCTGCATAAATTTTTATAAGTTTATCAGCAATATCCTTAATTCTTTTACGAACTCTTTGTTTTGTTTTTGCCCAATCAGCACTACCCAATCTATTAAGTTTTGGCTTAATGCTCTCATTTCCCACGAATTTCTGAATCAATTTAATATTTTCAACAGGAATATAGAGAAAATCATCTCCTCGATATTGAATATATATATAATCGTTAGTATTCTTCCCAATTGTCATTGTTTCTATCCCTAAAAATCTCCCAATACCGTGATCGTAATGAACTACATAATCTCCTTTTCTCAATTCATCAATAGTTGTAATTCTTTTTACATTCTTAATGGTTGATTTGTATTTTGATTTTTTAAGTTCATGACGTTTAAACAAGTTTTCTTCAGTTAAAACAATAGTGTTGATATTAAATAATTCAAAACTAATAGCATTATTTTGAACAATAAAGTTAATTTTTTTTAAGTGAATATCGTCATTTTTACCAATTATTATATATTCTACTTTTTCTTCAATTAAATCAACAAACTTTTTTAATGATTTAGATGATTTAAAAGCAACTATTACCGTAGTATAGCGATTGTATTTAACAAAATCACTAATAGCCATATGAATATTATTGTTATAAATAACTGGTTCTTTTGCCTTAACATCTATTGAAATTCTATGCTTTCTATTTTCTCCAAACACATCTAAATATAGCGATTTCCTGCTATATATATAATTTAAATCCTTAATTAAATCAAATCCGATGCTTGGGTAATCCTTTGTTGATTCATACCAATCAGCAATATCTTTAACCATCCCTTGATAATTTTCCTTTATTCTTTTATTATCCCAATAAATAACTACATTATTATCCATGTAATCTAGTATTGTTTCTGCTTTATCTTCTAGTATTGTTATATATCTAGATAATTTATCAATATCATTATGGCTTTCTAGATTTTTTATGTCATCTTTTACTCTGTTTATTGTTTTTTCACTTAAACCGTTGCTGTTAATGACCTTATTTACTTTTATTTTAATGTCTTCTAATTCCTCATCAGTATAGAAAAACTCATACATTGGGTAAATAACACATGTTTTAGTTTGTACAGCTGATCTTTGAGTATTGACATCAAAATATCTTATTGTATCTACTTCATCATCAAAAAAATCTATTCTCAGTGGTTTTGTTTCATTTAAAGGATAAATATCTAAAATACTCCCTCTTAAGCTAAAATCTCCTTGTTTTTCGACAGTTAAGCCTCTTTTATAACCATAGTTAACTAGTTTTTTTTGCAATGATTTAATGTCAATAACTTTTCCTTTATAAAGGCTTAAAATAGCCGCTTCCCATTTATTTTTAGGTAATTCGTATTTCAATAATCCTGCTGTATTTGTTATTACTAGACTTTTCTTGTTTTCAATTACTTTTTTAATTGTATTTATTCTTTCAAACTTGAATTCTTTACTTACAGCTAACATCTCTGTAGTAATAAACTCATCTTGTGGAAAGAAAGCTAGTAGTTTGTTTTCAACTAAATCAATTAACTCATCATATATTTTTTGTGCTGTATATAGATTTGGAGTTACCACTAATATATTTTTGTTAGTATTGTTAAAAAGGTAAAGCAACATCAAAAGACTAATATTGTCATTAGTATTAGTTATTTGTATTTCGTCATTATTGTTAAATTTATTCAATAATTCTTGAAAATACTGTGTTTTTGACAGATATTCTAATATTTTATTCATAACATCACCACGCACTTATAGCGAATCCTCTTTTAATAGGGGGTTCGCTTAATTCTAATAATATATTATCATAACATTATTTCTATTTCAAATAAAAAAGCCAATTAAGGCTTTAATATAATATAATTTAACATTTTAAAATAATTCCATTACTTTTCCTAAAAAAGGTGACCTACTCCCACTATTTAATTTAGGCAAAATTAGAAGTGGGGCTTCTTGAGTTGTGCGAGCTGCTGCTAGCAAGATTACCAAACTAACAAGGTTATCCCACCCTCTGATTTTTTTAAATGTTTATATCAAATAGGAAAAAATATATATCCAATTAATTATTTTTTGTCATAATTTGAATAAAATTAACATCATTTTTAAAATCTGAAATAATATTT
>JAUVLT010000007.1 GCA_030600605.1 Mycoplasmatota bacterium | reverse complement strand
TTAAATGTATTGTTTTTTAAAATTAGTCATTAAGGTTGCTATTTCAAAGGTTATTTAGTATAATAAATTTGAAATCAATGATGAAGAATAGTAAATATAAAAATCATCTAAGAGAGCTAGTGGTTGGTGTGAACTAGTATGACAATATATTGAAGCTACTTTGGAGAGATGTTAATACCGTCCGTATCTCTGCGTTAAAGAGTTTGAGTGCTAGTATATCTAGAACTAAGGTGGTACCACGGAATATATTCGTCCTTATTATTTTAAGGATGTTTTTTTATTTAAGGAGTGAGAGTAATGAAATATTTATCAGGAAATGAAATAAGAGACATCTGGTTAAAATTCTTTGCAGAAAGAGGCCATAATGTTGAAGAAAGTGCTAGTTTAATACCAAGTAATGATAAAACATTATTGTGGATTAACGCGGGAGTTGCACCACTTAAAAAATATTTTGATGGAACAGTGATTCCCAAAAACCCACGAATTGTGAATTCTCAAAAATGTATTAGAACAAATGACATTGATAGTGTTGGTAAAACAGCTCGACATCATACATTTTTTGAGATGTTAGGAAATTTTTCAATAGGTGATTATTTTAGAGATGAAATAATTCTTTGGGCGTGGGAACTTTTAACAAGTGATAAATATTTCGGATTTGATCCAGACAAACTTTTTGTAACAGTTTATCCAACTGATGAAGCAACATTAAACGCATGGGTAAATGTTGGCGTTCCAAAGGAACGTATTATTAAAACAAAATATAATTTCTGGGAAATTGGAAGTGGACCTTGTGGTCCATGTACAGAGGTTTTTATTGACAGAGGAATCAAATATGGTGATTTTGATACAAGTGTTATTGAAAACGATATTGAAAATGATCGATTTATCGAAATTTGGAATATTGTATTTTCTCAATATAATAGTAAACCAGGGTTAAAAAGAAAAGACTATCCAGAATTACCAAGTAAGAATATTGATACTGGAATGGGGTTTGAAAGATTAGTTTGTATGATCCAAGATAAAGAAACTAACTTTGAAACTGATTTGTTTATGCCTTTGATAGAGCAATTAGAAGATTTTACACAGATTAAGTATACTGGCCAAATGTCATTTAAAGTTATTGTAGATCATATTAGAACAGTCGTATTCGCTGTTAGTGATGGTGCAGTGCTTTCTAACGATGGAAGAGGCTATGTTCTTAGAAGACTGTTAAGACGTGCAATTAAACACGGAAAACAACTAGGGATTAACGAACCTTTCTTATATAAAATGGTTGATTCTATAATTTCAATTATGGGATCATATTATGGATATTTAAAAGAACACCGTGATTTAACTATCAAAGTTATCAAGATAGAAGAAAACAAGTTTTTCGAAACACTTGTTCAAGGTGAAAAAATATTAGATGAAATAATAAAAGATAATAAATCTAAAATAATTACTGGAGAACAAGCTTTTACTTTGTATGATACATACGGTTATCCTCTTGAATTAACCGAAGAAATAGCTGAAAACGAAGGTTTAAGAGTTGATAAAGTAGGATTTACAGCTGAAATGGAGAAACAGAAAGAACGTGCTAGATCTGCAAGAAAAAACATTACATCGATGAATAATCAAAATGAAGAGTATCTAGATTTTAAAGAGGAAGGAATCTTTACAGGGTATTCATCTTTTACTGAGGAAACAAAAGTAATAAAAAGCTTTATTGCGGGAGTTGTACTTGAAAAAACACCTTTTTACGCTGAAAGTGGAGGACAAATTGGTGACAAAGGTACGATAACGAAAGGTAATATTGTATATAATGTACTCGATGTTCAAAAGTTACCAAATGGACAATTTATTCATCTTATTGAGAATAATTATTTAATTGATGGAGATAATGTTATCGCTAGTATTGATAAGAATACGAGACTTTTAACAATGTATAATCATTCAGCAACGCATTTAATGTTTAAAGCTTTAAGAGAAATAGTTGGAACGCATGTAACCCAACAAGGATCACAGGTAACGAGTGAAAATCTGCGTTTTGACTTTAATAGTTATGACAATCTAAATGATGAGATATTACTTGAAGTCGAAAAAAAAGTAAATGAAAAAATCAAAGAAAATATTGTAGTTAATATAAGTGAAAAAACAATTGAAGAAGCAAAAGCAATTGGAGCTATAGCAGAATTTGGTGAAAAATATAGTGATAAAGTAAGGGTAATAGATATGGGGTATACTGTTGATTTGTGCGGTGGAACACATGTAAGAAACACAACAGAAATTGAAAAATTCGCTATTGCTTCAATCGAATCAAAAGGCAGTGGTATTTACCGTATAGTTGGACATGCTAACAAAGCAATTGAAAATATTAGAAATCAATTTATTGGATTTCATAAAGAAATGGACAAACTAATTGTAAAAGTTAACAAACTGCTTGTTGAGGCAAAAGATAATGAAATTGAATTAATTTTTTCATTTGAAAGAAATGAAAAAATTATTGGATCTTATCAAGATGTGATCAATAAAAGAATTGAATTTGCAAAACTACAGGATTTAGTTAGAGAATTAGAAAAAAAATACAAAGAACTTTTAAAGGAGAAAGTCTTTAGTAATATTGATGATTTATTTAAAGAAGCTAAAGATGGTAAAATAATCATTAAAACATATAATATTGATAAAGATGCTTTAAAACCTATGGTTGATAGATTACTAGAAAAACTAGGTACGGGATTTGTTTTTGTAGCAAATGTTCAGAACGATAAAGTAACATTTATTGCGAAATCTAATGTAGATATACACGCGGGAAAAATTGCGAAAGAAGCTGCTATTATTACTGGTGGTAATGGAGGAGGACGCCCAGATATGGCTCAAGCTGGAGGTAAAGATATCTCGAAAGTTGATGAAGCACTAAAAAGAGTTAGAGAATTGGTTGAATGAAAAAACTCGGGTTAGATTTAGGGAATAAAACATTAGGAATAGCAATAAGTGATGATTTAGGATTTTTAGCTAGGGGACTTGAAACATATCGTTTCATAGAAAAGGATTTTGATAGTGCTTTAAAACACATCTTAACGATTATTAAAGAAAACAATATTGATGTTGTTGTATTAGGTTTACCAAAAAATATGGATGGAACACATGGAGAACAAGCAAATATTGCGAGTGATTTTAAAATGAAATTAGAAGAAAAAGAAAATATAAATGTAATAATGTGGGATGAGAGATTAACTTCGAAAATGGCTTCAAACATGATGATATCTCAAAATTTAAAAAGAAAAAAACGTAAAAACGATATTGACAAAATGGCTGCAGTAATAATCTTACAAGGCTATCTAGATAGTAAAAAATAGGAGGATATAGAGATGGATGATAAAAAATTCACAGTAATTGATGAAGAAGGTAAAGAACTAGAATTTGAAGTAGTATTAACTTTTCAGAATCCAGACAACGATAAATCATATGTAATATATAAATTACCAGGTGAAGAAAATGATGAAGTATTCGCAGCGGTTTATGATGAAAAAAGTAAACTCGGTGGTAATTTAATGCCGATTGATACAGATAAAGAATGGGATATGATAGACGAAGTTTTAAATTCATTTCTTGAAGAATAGGTGATCTTGTGGAAAATGAATATCTAAAAAATATTAACTATAAAGAAACTAATACCTTATTAGTTTCTTTAAAGATGTCTGCACTAGAAAATAATGTGCCTATAATTACAGATGAAGGAATTAATTTTCTTAATCAAATTATTAAATTATCAAATGTTAAAAACATTTTAGAGATTGGCACTGCAATTGGATATTCAGCAATTAGTATGGCTCTTAAAAATAATGTTAGAGTCACATCTATTGAAAAAAGTAAAGAAATGTACCAAAAAGCAAAAAAAAATATAAAAGAGGCATTATTAGAAGAAAAAATATCTCTTATTAATAAAGATGCTTTAGAACTAGATGAAAAAAAACTTGGGATGTTTGATTTAATATTTATTGATGCTGCTAAGGCACAAAGTATAAAATTTTTTAATAAGTACAAAACAATTTTAAACGAAACAGGAATTATTATTACCGATAATTTGTTATTTCATGATTTAGTAAATCAAGAAGTAAAAGATCGAAATTTAAGACAACTATTAAGGAAAATTGATAATTTTAATAAGTTTGTTGTTTTGGAAAAAGATTTTGATACTTATTTATATCAAATTGGTGATGGAATGAGTTTGAGTATTAAAAGGAAGTGAGAGTATGAAGCTTGCGATAACACCTTTCAGTGTAGATAGTATTAAAAAGTTAAGTGAAAACGGGGCAGATATTTTCATTATCGGAAACGATTATTTCGCTAACAGACTTGTTTATTCGTTTTCCACAATAGAAATAACTGAAGCAAACAAGTTAATCAAATCAATAAATAAAGAGATCTATATAAATCTAAATCTTATTGTTCACAATAGTGATTTAGAGAAAATAAATGAATTTCTTATTTTTGTCAAGGAATTAGATGTTGATGGAGTATTATTTGGGGATTTAGCAATTTATCAACTAGCTAAACAAATTGGAATTGAAAATCTTTTAATTTATAGTCCAGAAACATTAAATACAAATTACTATGATCCTGTTTTTTGGTCAAATAAAGGGATCAAAGGATTAACGATTTCGAAAGAAATAACTTTAGAAGATATAAATATAATCGCTGAAGATAGCGATATTGAGATTTCTCTCATTGGTCATGGCCACTTAAATATGTTTCATTCTAGAAGACCTTTAATTGAAAATTTCTTTAAGTATACAAAAAAAGAATACGATTCATTTATTGAAAATAGAAATTTGCGTATTGTTGAAGAAATCAGGAATGAAGCTTATCCAATTTTTCAAGATTTACATGGGACACATATTTTTAGAGATAAATCACTGGAGTCTTATCAAGAAGTAAATATTTTAAAAAATATTATCGATATATTTATTATTGATGGGATTTTTAAAGATACTAATTATCTAATTGAAACATTGGTGAATTATAATCAATTATTAACGATGTCAGACTATAAAGAAAAAGCAAAAATAATTTCGAAATCATATGAAAAAGATCACGATTCTGGATTCTTATACAAGAAGACAGTCTACGTGAAATACTAATAGGTGAAATTATGAAAAAGCCTGAATTATTAGCTCCTGCAGGGAGCTTAGAAAAATTAAAAATTGCTTTTATTTATGGTGCTGATGCAGTATTTATTGGTGGGAAAAAGTTCTCTCTTAGAGCTCGTGCTTCAAATTTTGATATTCCTGAAATAAAGAAAGCATGTGAATTTGCGCATGAGATAGGAAAAAAAGTTTATGTGACAACCAATATTATTCCTCATAATGATAATCTAAATGGATTAGTTCAATATTTGTCAGATTTAGAAAGAGTTGGTGTTGATGCAATAATATGTGCTTCGCCAATTATCGTAGATACAGCTAAAAGACATACAAATTTAGAAATCCATATATCAACACAAGTTTCCTTAACAAATTATGAAAGTGTTAATTTTTGGTGTGAAGAAGGTGCAAAAAGAGTTGTTCTTGCACGAGAATTAAATAAATATGAAATAGCTGAACTTAAAAAACATTCTAAATGTGATATTGAAGTATTTATTCATGGTGGAATGTGTGTGTCATATTCAGGTCGTTGTACTCTCTCAAACAACATGACAGACAGAGACGCTAATCGTGGTGGATGTGCACATAGTTGTCGCTGGAATTATGATTTATTTGACGGGGAATTAAAATTAAATAATGATATTGCTTTTTCAATGGGGTCTAAAGATCTCCAAACAGTAAAACAAATATCAGATTTGATTGATATTGGAGTTGATTCATTGAAAATTGAAGGAAGAATGAAATCAATTCATTACATTGCTACTGTGGTGAATACATATCGTAGATTAATTGATGATATTTGTAATAAATACGAGATTAATTTACCTAAATATTTGCTTGAGATAAAAAAAGCGGAAAACCGACTTACAAGTCATGGATTCATGGAAGGTATGACAACAATAGATGAACAATTATACAATATGAGAAGTGAAAATCCTTCCCAAGAATTCATTGCTTTTGTTCAAGATTATGATGAGGAAAATTTCATCGCTACTATTGAGCAAAGAAATCATTTTTTGCCTGGTGAAGAAGTAGAAGTATTCTCGCCGAATTTTGAGCCAATGAAATTTAGAATAGATGAGATTAAAGATTTAGAAGATAATATCTTAGATGTTGCAAAACATCCTAAACAACAGTTAAAAATCTTTATTCCGTTTAAAGTATCAAAATATGATATGATTAGAAAAATTAAACATAAGTATTGAAAAAATTCGTATTTATATTATAATTAAATATGATAAATCATCTAGATATTACAGAAGGAGTTTGATAACTCCTTTTGTTAAGGATAAAGGAGGTAAAAAATGAATAAACCTGTATTTATAGCTGTTGCTGGAGGTTCCGCATCAGGAAAAACAACTGTTGTTGATAAAATTATTGATCATTTTAATATAAATGATGTAACTGTAATTAAACATGATGATTATTACAAAGATCAATCCGATATGAGTATGGAAGAAAGAAATGAAGTGAATTATGATCATCCTTTCTCTTTGGATAATGACTTACTATATAAACAAATATTAGAATTATTAGAGGGTAAAACAATAACAAAACCTATCTATGATTTTGAAGAGTATAACCGTAGTACTATAACCGAAACATTAAGTCCTACAAAAATCATAATTTTAGAAGGAATACTAATAATGGAAGACAAAAGAATAAGAGATTTATGTGATATTAAATTATTTGTAGAAGCTGATGATGATTTACGGTTTATTAGAAGACTAATTAGAGATATGAAAGAACGCGGAAGATCTCTTGAAAGTGTTATTGCTCAATACCTAAAAACGGTAAAACCAATGCATTTTGCATTTGTTAAACCGACTAAAAGATATGCTGATATCATTATCCCTAATGATAGAAATCATGATGTCGCAGTAGATCTAATTATCACAAAAATAAAATCTATCATTTCTGAGAAAGATATAGTATAATAAATTCGAATATGGAGGTAACAAAATGGATGCAGCATATAAATTAACTGAACAAGGAGTTCAAAACCTTAAAGATGAAGTAGAAAGATTAAAAGATGTAGATAGAAAGCAAAACCTTGATGCTTTAAAAGAAGCAAGAGCTCAAGGAGACTTATCTGAAAATGCTGATTATGATGCGGCGAGAGATCAACAAGCACGTATTGAAGCTAGAATTAAAGAAGTCGAAGGCATTCTAAAAAATTATGAAATTATTAAAGAAGATACTTCAAACAAAGTAAATATCGGTAAAACTGTCGTAATTAAAGTTGGTTCACTTCCTGAAGCAACATATACAATAGTTGGGTCATTAGAAGCAGATCCACTAAAGGGTAGAATATCAAATGAATCTCCTATTGGAAAAGGAATCATTGGAAGCAAAAAAGGGCAAACTTTATCAATAAAAACCGAAACAGCTAAGGAAGTAAAAGTTAAAATAATTGATGTAAAATAAGAATGTTGAATACATTCTTATTTTAATATTAAGGAGGCACAATATGATTGGTATTATTGGAGCAATGAGTGAAGAAATAGAAGCGATACTAAAAGAAGTTACTGATGTTGAAAAAATAAAATTAAGAGTAAAAACATTTTATAGAGGGAAAATAGATAATAAGGATGTTGTTATAGTTTTAGCGGGAATAGGTAAAGTAAACGCGGCTATTACTACTTCTTTATTAATTGAAAATTTTGACATAAATTGTATAATCAATATCGGTGTAGCAGGAGGACAAAACGGAGTAAAACATAAAGATGTCGTAATTTCAAAAGAAGTATTATATCACGATGTTGATGTATCAGCATTCGGTGAATATTCAATAGGACAATTACCTGGATTAGAACCACTTTTTTATGCAGATAATGATTTACTAGAAAAAACAAGAATAGTTCTTGATAGTCTTCAACTTGACTTCAAGATAGGCAAGATAGCATCTGGTGACCAATTCATTTATTCTAAAGAGAGAATCGCAGAAGCGAATAATCTCTATTCAGATATATATGCTGTTGAAATGGAGGCAGGAGCGATAGCTCAAACTGCGACTTTATATCAAATTCCTTTTATCATTTTCCGCAGCATATCAGATTTAATAGATGATGAAAATCAAGATGTTGATTTTTACAAATTTTTACAAGAAGCATCTAAAAATGTTAGCCTATTACTTAAAGAATTAATTAAAATATTATGATTCAAGAAATAGTCTTAAACGGACATATTATAAAGTATCAAATAACGTTTAAAAACAACAAAAATACTTATTTTCATTTTAAGAAAGTAGGTTATATTCAAATAAATGCATCAAGGAAACAAAGTCAAAATAGTATTAAAGAATATATGAAAAAGAATAAGCTAACATTTATCAAAAAATACGAAAGAACAAAATTTAGTATAACTCCCAAGAATAGTTATTTCTTATTTGGCAAAAAGTATCAAAAAGTTTCTGATTCAAAAATTGTGAATTTAGAATTCAATTATTTCAATAATACTATAAGTGAACCAAATATGTCAATTGACCAATTAGATATTCTATATAAGAAAATGGAAAAAAAGAAGATATTAGAAATGCTTGAAAAACTAAAAAAGAAGCATCTACAAAACGGTCTAATTGATATTAAGGATATAACTTTCAAAACAAGATACATGCAAACTAGATTTGGAAGTTGTAATCCTAAAACAAAAGCAATTAATATTAATTTATTTTTAGTAAATTATGATGTTTTGTATTTAGAATATGTTTTTCTTCATGAAATATCACATCTAATTCATCGAAACCACTCAACTAGTTTTTACTTATTACTAAGTAAATTACTAATTAATCATAAACAACTTAAAAAAGAATTAAATAATATTTTTATTTACAGGTGATAATATGTTTTTATCAATATCAAAAGAAGATTTAATAGAAAGGAATATCGAGACACTAGATTTTGTCTTTATTAGTGGTGATGCTTATGTAGATCATCCTTCTTTTGGTGTAGCTATAATTGCTCGTATGTTGGAATCTTATGGCTTCACTGTCGGTATTATCGCTCAACCAAATATCAAAAATCATAATGATTTCTTAAGATTTGGAACACCTAGATTGGGATTTTTGGTATCTAGTGGAAATATTGATTCAATGGTAAACCATTATACTGTTTCTAAAAGAAGACGAACAAAAGATATGTATTCTCCTGGTGGTAAAATGGGTCTAAGGCCAGATTATGCAACTATTAGATATTCCCAGAAAGTTAGAGAATTATTTCCAAATAGTGCTATTATTATTGGTGGCATAGAAGCCTCCTTAAGAAGACTAGCTCATTATGATTATTGGAAAAACAATGTTCGTAAAAGTATCTTGATAGATTCAAAAGCTGACTTATTAGTTTACGGTATGAGTGAGTTAAGCATCGTTGAAGTGGCACAGTATCTTGATAGTGGATTAGATATCAAAGACATTATTTTTATTAAAGGAACTGTCTTCAAAACTAAAAAGTTAGAATATATCCCTATTGATGCAATTAAGCTACCAACATATGATGAATTATTAAGTGATAAAAAAATCTATGCTAAAAGTTTCGTAATGAAATACGATAATACAGATCATATAAGTGCAAAACCATTATTGGAAATATATAAAAACCATATGATTATTCAAAACCCTCCTAATAGACCAATTACTAGAGAAGAAATGGATAATATTTATAGTCTTCCATTTGAAAGAAACTATCATCCTATCTACAAAAAATTAGGACATATACCAGCCATTGATGAAGTTAAATTTTCGATTATTAGTAATCGAGGATGTTATGGAGGTTGTAGTTTTTGTGCTCTTACTTATCACCAGGGTCGAATAATTCAATCTAGATCAAAAGATTCAATTGTAAAAGAAGCAATAAAAATAACGAAAGATAAAGATTTTAAAGGTTATATTCATGACGTTGGAGGTCCAACTGCGAATTTTTATGATAAAGCATGTGATAAACAAATAAAATATGGAGTATGCATAAATAAACAATGCTTAGAAGATAAACCATGCCCATTGTTAAAAGTATCACACAGTAATTATTTAAATATATTAAGAGAGGTAAGAGAATTACCAAATATTAAAAAGGTCTTTGTCAGAAGTGGAATTAGATATGATTACGTGATGTATGATAAGAATCAAGAGTTTTTCAATGAACTTGTAAAATATCATGTATCTGGACAACTTAAAGTTGCTCCAGAACACATAAGTGATAAAGTATTACAAAAAATGAATAAGCCAAAAAGAGAACTATATGACCGTTTTGTAAAAAGATTTTATGAATTAAATAAAAAACATAATAAAGATCAATATTTAGTACCATATCTTATTAGTTCTCACCCTGGTTCGACTTTAAAGGAAGCAATCGAACTTGCTTGCTATATAAGAGATTTAAAATATTACCCTGAACAAGTACAAGACTTTTATCCAACACCTGGAACAATGTCAACTTGTATGTTTTATACAGGTCTAGATCCACGAACAATGGAAAAAGTTTACGTTCCGAGAAAAAAAGAAGAAAAGGCTATGCAAAGAGCTTTAATACAATATAAAAATCCTAAAAACTATAACTTAGTTTATAAAGCTTTGACATTGGCAAATAGAACTGATTTAATTGGGTTTTCAAAGCATTGCTTATTAAAACCAAGACCTTAGTGAACTACTCCCACCACTTAATTTAGGCAAAATTTGAAGTGGGGGCTTCTTGGGTTGTGCGAACTATTGCTCGCAAGATTACCGAGCTAACAAGGTTGTCCCGCCCTCTAATATTTTTTAATGTTTATATCATTCTTGATTTTAGATATGATTAACATTTACTTGATTTTTGAACTAAAAATTAGTTCAATTCTTCTCCCACTTAACAAGTTAGAAGATGGAGTCTTCTTGAACAGTGAGATAAAATAGACATTCATATATTATTTTTGTATAATATATAGTATATTCAACTAGGAGGACACTATGATACATTTACTTCTTAAAACAAAAAAATTTATTCCTAATGAATTTCATACTAGCTTCTTTGATATAGATTTCAAAGAGTTATATAATAATGGCTTGCGTCTAATTCTTAGTGATTTAGATAATACATTAATATCATACGAAGAAACAAAACCAACAAAGAAAATTATTGATAAATTTGCAGAACTAACAAACATGGGATTTGAAATAATTGTTATTTCAAATAACGTCCCTTCTCGTATTAATGTTTTTTTAGAAGGTTTGAGTTATAAAGGTGTAGGAAATGCTCGTAAACCTTTTTTGATAGGTCTAAGAAAATCGCTAAGAGTAGCTGAAAAGAATTACTCTCATAAAGAGACAGTCATAATTGGAGATCAATTAATGACAGATGTTTATTGCGCGAATAGATTTAAATCATATAGCATTTTAGTTAATCCCTTAGAGAAGAAAACTGAAAAATGGTATACAAAGTTTAATCGAAAAATCGAAGTAAAGATGTTAGCTAAAATAAAAAGAAAATATAGTGATGTTTATGAAGAATTGTCATTAGATATGAGGAATTAAAGATGGAAGAATTGCGTTGTATCGGCTGTGGAAGCATTATTCAAACTGAAGATGCTTCTAAACCTGGATATGTTCCTAAAAGCAAACTATCTGAAACAAACGAGGACATTGTTTGTCGTCGTTGTTTTCGTTTGAAAAATTACAACGAAGTAACTCCACTAAAAATTACTAGTGATGATTATTTCAATATTATAAGCGAAATAGGAAATAAGAAAGCACTAATTGTGATGATAATTGATATCTTTGATATTGAAGGGTCATTAATACCCCAAATACAAAGATTAACTAACTATAATGATTTACTTATAATTGCGAATAAGACCGATTTACTTCCGAAATCTGTGAAGGAAGCTAAGTTACTTCATCATTTGAGAAAGATTATTTCTGATAACGATTTAAAACCACTTGGAGTGTTTTTAATGAGTGCAGTTAAATATAAGAATATTGATTATATTATTAATGAAATTACCAATCATGCTGCAGGAAAAGATATTTATATTGTCGGGGCAACAAATGTTGGTAAATCAACGTTTATTAATACTTTGCTAAAATCCTACGCTGATTCTAAGAAAGATGTAATTACCGTTTCTTTCTTTGCGGGTACAACATTAAACCTAATAAAAATACCATTTGGAGGTAACTATATTATCGATACACCTGGCTTGATAAATGATAACCAAATTACTCATTATTTATCACCAAAAGCTTTGAAGGTGGTTACTCCTAAAAAAGAAATTAAACCAAAAGTTTTTCAGCTAGATTCAGGACAAACATTATTTTTTGGAGGACTTGCAAGAATTGATTTTATAACGGGAGAAAAGACAAGCTTTATTTGTTATAATAGTGAATTTATAAATATTCATCGAACTAAACTCGAGAAGGCGGATGAATTATATAGCAAACAAGTTAAGAATCTTCTAACTCCACCATTCAAAGATGATGAAGATTTCCCACTTAAAGGACATACATTTAATATAACATCAAATAAAAAACAAGATATTGTTATGCCAGGATTAGGATTTATAACTGTTTCGGGTAATATAAGAGTAAAGGTATATACAAGATCTAACACAGTTCCTTATGTTAGGGAGGCGTTAATTTGACAAAAGAACAGATTAAGAAAGATTTAGAAATTGCATTAGCTGATAATCCACGTAGACTAGAACATGTTTATGGTGTTAGGGATACAGCCCTTAGATTAGGTGAAAAATATAATCTCGATTTAGACAGATTGGAAATCACTGCCCTGCTTCATGATATGACAAAATACTATTCTAAAGAGGACAATATTGCAATGATTGATAGCTATTTTCCTGAAACAAAATTTATCTATGATCAATATAATGATAATATCCTACATGCTTTTAGTGCTTATATATTAGCGAAAAGAAAATATGAGATTAATGATGGAGAAATTCTTAACTCGATTTTGAATCATACTGTAGGTAGACCAAATATGAGTATGTATGAAAAAGTGATATTTATAAGTGATTATATAGAACCAAATCGGATCTATGAATCATGTGTTAAGGTAAGAAGTATTGTTGAAAAATCCCTAGATTTAGCAGTTTTTACAGCTATTGATGATTCAATACAATTCTACGAAGCTAAACAAACTAAGATACCGTTAATCGCCTTTGAGGCTAGACATTTTTATAGAAAATTATTGGAGGTAAAAAATGACTAAAATTGAAATTGTAGTAAATGCTCTAAAAGATATCAGTGCTTCTGATATATTAGTTTTTGATACTACAGGTAAATCTCCCTTTTTTGATTACTTTGTAATTTCAAGTGCAACATCAGATCGACAACTTCAAGCAGCAATTAATCACATTAATCAGGACTTGGCTGAAAATGGGTATCCACATCCTGTTATTGAGGGTAAGAACTCAAAATCTTGGATTTTGATTGATTGTAAGGATATAATCGTGAATGTTTTTACAAGAGATGAAAGAGAGTTTTATAATATTGAGAAAATGATGGTAGGGGTTGAACAACTTAATATAGAAAAGAAAAATGATTTACGATAGACTTGCAGCTTTTTATGACCAATTTGTAGATCAAAACCTTAATAATATTTATCTTGATTTGATAAAAAAACATCGTAACAAAGGGAATGTAATTGATTTAGGTTGTGGTACTGGACCATTAGCTATCTTACTTGCGAAAAACAAATATAATGTTACTGCAACTGATATATCTGATAGTATGTTAGAAAGAGCTTACAATAATTCAATTCATGAAAACGTACATATTAATTTTTTTGTGCATAATATTTTAGAACCTTTAAACATAAACTATGATATAATCACAATGGCTAGTGATGTTATCAATTATATAGAAGACAGAGCTGATGTATCAAAGGCATTTAACTATGTTACGGAAGTAATGAACGAAAATTCTATATTTGTTTTTGATTTTCTTAAAGTTAATTACTTGATTAATCTTCCTGGTTACCATGAAGAAATATTACTTGAAAATTCACTTCTTGTTTGGGATGTTGAAAATACTGATAAAGAGCGTCAAATAAAGCATATAGTAACTATTGATAACTGTGAAGAAACACATATTCAAACTACTTTTTCAGAAGAAGAATATGTCACTATTTTAAAAGAATGTGGTCTAGTAGTTACCGAAATGAAGATTCTTAATGAAAGAATTATCTTTGTTTGTAAGAAAGTATAATCAAAAAGATATAAACAATCTATATTTATAGATTGTTTTTTTTGTGAAGAATAATAAGAGGGATGTCAGTAATATATTATAAGAGGTGATAAAATGAAAGAAATCATAAAAAAGTATTATTTAGGAGGAATAGTATTAATTATATTAGTACTGTTTTTAATATTATCAGTTGATAAAGGTGATGATAGTATTGTATTTAATCCAGTGACAAATAACCAAAGCATTGAAGAAGTGAAATTCATATATGTTGATATTAAGGGAGAAGTTATGAATCCCGGAGTTTACAAGGTGGAAGAATCAACAAGATTATTTCAAGTTATTACCTTAGCTGGGGGAATAACTGGAAATGCTGATATCTTAGCTTACAATTTATCAATGAAATTAAGAGACGAACAAGTAGTATATATACCTTCAATAGATGAAGAATATCCACTAATCACAGAAATAATTGAAAATGATGTAGGTGGAATCATAAATATAAATACAGCTTCACTATCTCAACTTGATACTCTTCCGGGAGTTGGACCAACAACTGCTCAAAGTATTATTGATTATCGAGAAGAAAACGGAGATTTTAGTAGCATTGAAGATTTAGTAGAAGTACCTGGAATCGGAGAGGCAACTTTAAATGAAATCAGAGAATTTATTACTACTTAAATACAAGGGAATATACTTTGTAATATCCTTTGTATTACTATTTTTAGTGATGCATAATTGGTGGTATTTACTAATAACACCTTTCTATTTTTACTACATTTTTCAAAATCACAGACAAATCTCTATAATTATAATAGTGATTTTAGGCATATACCTAATTAGAATGTATCAATTTGATCTAAACAAACTTTCAGAAAGTACTCAATATAACGTAGTGGTTACAAAAGACATTAAAATAGCGGATTATACTAGTTTTATAGGTCGGTACAATAATCAATTGGTCAAGGTATTTATTAATGATTACATAGCTGTTAGACCGGGCGAGAGTCTACTTTGCATGGGAGAAATAGAGGAACCAATCAATAATACTACACCAAATTTGTTTAATTATAGAAATTACTTAAAATCACAAAATATAAAAAGTATTTTATATTTATCAGATTGTAAAAAAGTGAGTGAAAATTGGAATATAAATACAGTATCTTATAGTTTAAATAATTATATTGATCAAAATTTTACTTATTCTAATGAGTATATTAAGACATTCATTTTGGCAGATAAATCGGGTTTTGATGATGACGTGATTAACAAAATAAATCAGGTTGGAATTAGTCATTTATTTGCGGTGAGTGGTCTTCATATTTCATTAATAGTTTTGGCATTGATGAGCATCCTTAAAAAGATGAATCTTAAGACTATTTATATTGAGAATATTATTGTTGTTTTTCTTTCTATATATATGATTGTTACTTCTTTTGCGCCTTCAGTAACAAGGGCATCTTTAATGTTTGTTTTTCTAGTAATAAATAAAAGAACTAAACTAAATATAAGTAGTCTTGATGTATTATCTATTATTTTTATTATATTAATCTTTATTAGGCCATATTACTATTATGATGCTGGGTTTTTATTAAGTTTCCTAGTTACTTTCATCATCTTGCTAAGTAGCTCGATTTTAAAAGTAGATTCACAAATAAAACAGTTATTCATATTAAGTACGATATCATTTATTGTAACGATTCCCATAATTCTTAATTTGAATTATCAAGTTAACTTGTTAACACTTTTTTTTAATATTACTTTTTTGTTTTATATAACATATATTATTTTGCCATTAGGGTATATTACCTTTGTTATACCGTTATTAGATAAAACATACTATATTTTTATTCAAATATTTGAGTTCTTTTTAAATGCTAGTTCTCTTTTAGATTTTCTTATAATAAGAATGTATTTTTCATCAAGTTTATATATAGTAATATACTACGTAATTGTCTTTTATCTACTTCACTCATACGAAGCTAGGAAATCATTAAAAAGACCAATATCGTTATTAATTATTATACTATTGTTAGTTTGGGGATCACCATATTATAATGTTATTCAAAAAGTAACATTTTTAGATGTTTATGGAGATTCAATAATTATAATTGATCGATACGATCAATGTAATATGATTATTGATACTGGAGAAGTAGATCAGTATAATACACTTGTTAACTATTTGAAAACAAATAATATAAAAAGAATTGACTACTTGGTAATAACTCATTATCATAGCGATCATTATGGAGAAACAAATGACTTAATAAAAAACTTTAACATTATTCATTTGGTCAATAGAGAAAATATATCAGAATTTGAGGGGGTTATTGATTGCGGGAATATTAGTTTTTTTATATATCCAACTGAAAAAGAGTATAATAACGAAAATGACAGAAGTATTATTTTAAGTTTATTTATAAGTGATAAACACTATTTATTTACTGGTGATATTGAGTTAAGAAGAGAACAAGCTTTTATTAAAGATGTTGATATTGATGTTGATTATTTAAAAGTGCCTCACCATGGAAGTATAACAAGTAGCTCAATTGAATTTATTAATGATATTACTCCGGAAGAAGTCTTTATAACTGTATCTAGAAAGAATAAGCATAATCACCCCAGTGATATTGTTGTATCCCGTTATAAGCAGTTAGGGATAAACGTATACAGAACTGATTTAGATGGAACAATTATCGTCAGATACCTCTTTGGGAAAGAGTATAAAAAGGTGCACAGACCTTAATGAATTGTGTTATAATACGTTAGAGGTGTTCTTAATGGAAAAACAGATATATTTAATATATGGTGGAGATTCATTTATTGTTAAAAGTAAAATGAAACACGTGATTGCAACATATGATATTGATGATTTCAATCTCAATATTTATGATGCAGAAGAGACAAATATCTCAAATGCGATAAATGACGCTTCTACAATCCCGTTTATGTCTGACAAGAAAATTGTTGTTATTAAGAATGCTTATTTCCTAACAACTGAGAAATTAAAAAAAGAAATTCCTCAAGATATTGATTCATTAGTAAGATATATTAATAATCCAGTTGAGGAAACAATCCTAATTATCACTGCTCCGTATGAAAAACTTGATGAAAGAAAAGCTATTACTAAAGCACTTAAAGGAAAAGCAGAAGTATTGTTTTGCGAACCTATGAAAAAAGTGGATTTAACTAGTTGGGTAAAGAGACAATTAGGAAAGCAAAATATAAAAATAGAAAGAGATGCACTTAATGAATTTATTAAGAGAGTAGAAAATAATACTCAAATAGCTGTGAATGAAATGAAAAAGTTATTATTATATGCTGAAGATATGGATTTTATTAGTATTGATGTCATAAAGAAAGTGATAACTAAAAACGTTGAGGATAATGTTTATGAAATTACCAACAGTATCTTGGATAATAAAAGAAGTAAAGCATTAGAAATATATAATGATTTAATAATGCATAGTGAAGATCCATTAAGAATTTTAGGAATTTTAGTGAATAAATATCGAGAAATCTTACAAGTTAAACTACTTTTGAAAGATGGAAAAGATCAGTCAGCAGTCGCCTCACATTATCATTGTAGTAGTGGTCGAGCTTATTATATGGTTAAGAATGCTAAAAGTGTGAATATGGCTACAGTAAAGAAACATCTTATAAGATTAGAAGAACTTGATTATAAAATTAAAACAGGAAGAATTGATAAAAAAATAGGAATTGAATTATTTATTCTTGGCACATAAAAAAGCTCAATCATTATTAACGATTGAGCTTTTATTATATATTTTTAAGACTTATAAACTATTTACAAGTTTAGCAAGTCTTGATTTTTGTCTAGCGACATAGTTTTTATGATAAAAACCTTTAGAAACTGCTTTATCTAATTTTTTGCTAGCAAGTGATAAAGCTACCAAAGCTTTTTCTTTTTCTTTATTTTCAACAGTAACTTCAACTTCTTTAACCGCAGATTTTAGTCCTGATTTAAATGAAGCATTAGCCATGCGTCTTTTTTCATTTGTAAGATTTCTTTTCATTTGTTGTTTAATATTAGCCATTTATGTCACCTCCGTTTTTACAAGCGTTATTATTTTAACAAATTAACATCTAAAATGCAACTATAAATAATTATTTATTATTTTTCTCAGGTTTTCAGAAAAATTGGTGCCATCTTTGCTTGTTCTCTTTTTAGGACCTTTTATGTTTTTGTGTCTCCTAATTTTTTTATTGAAAGCTCGCTGATTAAGCAAGGATAGGATATTATCATCTGTAAATATTAGTCCATTTTGATTAATTGGATGAGCTTTTTTCGATAAAGCCATCGTTGCTACTCCATAGTCTTGTGTAACTACAATATCCCCAGGTAAGGTTCTATTGATTAAGAAGTAATCAACACTATCAGCTCCTTTATCGAGGATGAAAACTTTACTGTATCCATCTTCATAAACGTGAGCATTATCAAAAAACATTGATACTTCAATGTTAAATTCTTTAGCCAGTTTTAGTATCTCTTTTTTGACTGGACAAGCGTCCGCATCTACTAATATTTTCATAATGTCCTCCTGAGAAAGCAATACCCAATTATACCATAAAAAAAGCTATTTCAGTCAAGAAATAGCTTTTATATATTATAAGATTCCTGTTCCAAATAGTGTTGCGAACACTAAACTAATAGTGGTCATTAATTTGATTAGAATATCAATTGCAGGACCAGCAGTATCTTTAAATGGGTCTCCAACAGTATCCCCAGTAATGGATGCTTTATGAGCTAATCCACCCTTACCACCATGATGTCCTTGTTCAATATACTTTTTAGCATTATCCCAAGCTCCACCACTATTTGCCATAAAGATTGCAAGCATAATACCAGTAATCAACGTACCAGCAAGCATACCACCTAGTGCTTCAGCTCCAAATACAAATCCAACAAGTAAAGGAGATCCAATTGCTAAGACAGCAGGGATAATCATTTCCTTTAATGCTGCATTTGTTGATATTTCAACACATCTAGCATAGTCAGGTTTACCAGTTCCTTCTAAAATTCCAGGAATTTCTTTAAATTGTCTACGAACTTCTTCAATCATCTGATTTGCAGCTTTACCAACGCTCTTAATAGTTAATGAGCTAAATAAGAATGCAAGCATTCCACCAATCATTAATCCAGAAATAACTTTCGCATCAGCAATATTTATTCCACTCAGGCCGGCAGCTTCAGTAAAGGCATTAAATAGTGCTAAGGCAGTTAATGCTGCACTACCAATCGCGAATCCTTTAGCTATCGCAGCTGTAGTATTTCCAACACTATCAAGCTCATCAGTAATTGCTCTTACTTTAGGATCCAGATTTGCCATTTGTGCAATACCACCAGCATTATCAGCAATCGGTCCATAAGCATCAACACTAACAGTCATTCCAGCTGTTCCAAGCATACCAACAGCGGCAAGTCCAATTCCAAATAATCCACCAAAGTTAAAAGCAAGTACAGTACCAATAGCAATGATAATAACAGGAATTGCTGTACTTTGCATTCCAGTTGCCATTCCACTAATAATATTAGTAGCATGACCGGTTTCAGATTGTTTAGCAATTTCTTTTACATAACGATATTCTGCAGCGGTATAATATTCACTAACTAAACCGATTAATAAACCAATCGCAAGTCCAATAACAATACTATAAAAAGGTCCATATAAATAAGGTAAAGTTGAACTAGTAGTAGTAAAAATACCTTGGTCTATAAATACCCAATTAAGAATAAACGCAGCAATAATAAAAATCAATCCAGCAACATATGTTCCTAATTTTAAAGCTTTATGAGGATTACTTCCATCTTTTCCTTTAACGAATAAAGAACCAAGAATAGAAGAAATAACACCAACACCAGCAACAATAAGAACAAAGATTGCTCCATCAATTGCATACCATAATGCCCCAATAGTAGCAGCACCAATAATTGAACTTACATAAGATTCCAGTAAGTCGCTCCCCATACCTGCAACATCGCCTACATTGTCTCCAACATTATCAGCAATAACAGCTGGGTTTCTAGGATCATCTTCAGGAATTCCAGCTTCTATTTTACCAACTAAATCTGCACCAACATCGGCAGCTTTGGTAAAAATCCCTCCACCAACACGTCCGAACAATGCGATACTTGATGCACCTAAACTATATCCTGCAGCTATTTCAACTGCATTATAAGCTTCGATACCATAATATTTAGTTGCGACAGTAAAGACCAGTACAACACCTAATAATCCAAATCCAACAACACTCATACCCATAACTGCTCCACCTTTAAAAGCAACTGATAGGGCTTTAGTAATACCATGATTTTGAGCAGCAGTAGTTGTTCTCGCATTTGAATCAGTAGCACTTTTCATTCCAATAATTCCCGCTAACGCACTAAAGAAAGCACCGAGAACAAAAGCAAGGGCAGTCCCAATTCCAAGTGGTGATAGCCAAATTGCTGGAAAAGTAAAAATCACAAAAATAATGATAACTGTGTACTCTCTCTTTAAGAAAGCAGTTGCTCCTTCTTTAATGAAACCAGCTATCTCAACAACTTTTTCACTTCCCATAGGGGCCTTGATAACTTGCTTATAAAGATAAAAAGCATAAAATATTGCACTCAAACTTAGCGCAACAGTAACATAAAGCAAATTTTCCATTCTCATCCTCCTCTATATTTATACTTCTATATTTTATCAAATGTAAGCGCTATATACAATGATTTTTTAAAATCAATTTGTATACAAATTATAAAACGCCCCTAAGGACGTTTATTAATGCGCTTTACTATTTAATAAAGAAAAAAGTAATTATTATATCGATACTAAAAATGAACAGTAGTACATAAAATAGATAATCAGGAATAAGTTTAATATAATTTTTTACATAAGGATGGATAAACTTAATAACTAAATAAGAACCAATTCCAAAGAGAGTAGTTGGTATAAAACAAATATAATATAGATTACAAGAGAAAAACTCACCATAATTCCACAAAACAATACCATACAAGTATTCATATCCAAATCCAGTCACAGCCTCAGCTAAACCTGTCGTAATTATCGCAGTAATTAGCAAGACTATATCTTTTATTATTTTATTATTGACCTTTTTATTAATTACGAAATCATAAAAAATAATAGCCATTACAATCCCACTACCATATAGTGGTTGATAAGGACCAATTAAGATAGAATTATCATAATACTCTCCTAAAGCAATTAAGTTAATAATTCTTTCTAAGATAAATCCTCCAATAGAATATACTATTAAATATAGGAAATACTTTTTCAATTTCATCACATCCTACTACAATTATACATAATTATTTACTAAATAGCATATAAATCATTCATTTGATTACATATCACTATTATTATAATCGTCTTTTTGCTATAATTAGGGTGAGGTGATATATATGGCACTAGCTATCGGCGATTATAATTTATTAACGGTAATAAGAGAAGCTGACTTCTCTTATATTTTATCTAATGGTGATACCGAAGTCTTTTTACATAAAAAACAAACTACAAGAGAATTAGTTATTGATGAAAAAATAACAGTTTTCTTATATTTTGATAACCAGAAAAGAATCACAGCTACAATGAATAAACCACTAGTAGATAAACTTTCTCCTGCTTTTTTGAGAGTGGTCGATGTCAATAATAGATTAGGCGTTTTTCTTGATTTTGGCTTAATAAAAGATTTATTACTATCTAGAGATGATTTACCATTCGTTAAAAAAGAATGGCCAGCTAAAGATGATTTAATCTTTGTAAGACTAAGAGCTTCTAAAAACCAGTTAACTGCAAAAATAATTCCAAGGTATTCAATAAGAGAATATTTGACTCCTACAACAGAATTAATAGAAGGTGAGAATTACTATGCTTACTGTATTTATAAAGCAGAAGAAGGAGTTGTCTTTATTACGAAGGAAGGACATAACATTTTTGTTTATTTTAAACATTTAAGAAAATCTTATCGTCTTGGAGAAAGAGCTTATATTAAAATTATTAGATGTAAATTAGAACATAATTATAATGGTACTTTAATAGATCAAAAGGAAATTATGTTGACTAAAGATGCAGCCGTAATTAAAGAATATTTGGAAAAACATAAAGGAGTAATGAGTTTAACTGATAAATCAACTCCACAAGACATTCACGATGTATTTAATATGTCAAAAGCTGCGTTTAAAAGAGCTTTAGGAACATTGTACAAGGAGAAAGTAATTTTATTAAAGGCAGAAGAGACAAGACTTATAAAACCTATTGAATAATCTAAATACTTATTATATAATTGAAAATGAAAAAAAACTAAAAAAGGTGATAATATGGGACGTAAATTTGAAGTAAGAAAAGCATCAATGGCAAAAACAATGTTGAAAAAAAGTCGTATTTATTCGAGGTTTGGTAAAGAAATCTACATGGCAGCTAAACAAGGTGGAGCTAATATCGATTCTAACTTAGCACTAAAGCACCTAGTAGAAAAAGCCAAAAAAGCTCAAGTGCCAACTGATGTAATAAAAAGAAATATTCAAAAAGCTGAAAGAGGCCTTGGAGAAGATTTCCAGCCGATAAGATATGAAGGATTTGGTCCTGGTGGAATTGGGATTATTGTTGATACATTGACTGATAATGTTAATAGAACAGTTAGTGAGGTAAGAAATTGTTTCACTAAAATCGGCAGCAAAATGGGAAGAAGCGGAACTGTTGCTCATGCATTTACTCATCTTTCACATACTACTATTAAAGGAATGGACGAAGAAGAAATTTTTGAAATTTTGTTAATGGCTGATATAGATGTTTTAGAAATAAGTGAAGAAGACGGCCTAGTAGAAATTGAAGCTGAAGGATTTGATCTGGATAAAATTCAAATAGTTTTATTAGAAGCTAAAGAAGATATTGAAATAGTTGAAGCTGAAAATGGATGGTATCCACATAACTATATTGAATTATCTAATGAAGAACAAGCACTTTTCGATAAATTTATGAACCTAGCAAATGAAGTTGAAGATATCCAAGAAGTATATCATAATATTAAAGAAGATTAAGCACAATTATGTGCTTTTTTCTTGCGAGAAAAAGCATAACAATTGAAATAAAGTCTATTGATTGTTTATATAATAGATTATTGTTATAATGTTGAATAGTAATATATGAAAGAAGTGGCCTCATGAGAAAAGCAATAATATGGGTATTAATATTGTACTTCTTCCAAGGAGTAATTCATAATTTAGGACATCCAGTAACACCATATCTTGTATCTGATTTAGGGATAGAAGATTATATGTTTGGAGTCTTTTTTGCTGCGATGAGTTTTGGGTTAATGTTAGGTGGTCCTATTTGGGGAGTACTAGGAGATAGAGGAAATAAAAGAATCTATATGGTCTTAGGGCTTATTGTTTATAGTATTGGGCAATTTATGTTTGGATATTCAGGTAATCAGTACATTATGGTATTATTCCGTTTTCTTTCAGGATTTGGAGTAGCTGCCTCAGTAACGTTATTGCTTAGTCATTTAATTTGTTTATCGCCAAAAGAAAAAAGAACAAAATACATTGCTTGGAGTGTGGCAATGTTTACAATTGGATCTAGTGTCGGGTATTATTTAGGTGGATTTATGAGTACTAATCAATTTTTTGTAGATTTACTAGGAACTGATGATTTAAAAAGAATATTTTTAATTCAGGCAATATTAAATATTTTTCACGCTCTGAATATGTACCTCCATATTAAACAAGTGAAAGAACCGGTTAATGGAGAAGTTAAAATATCAATTATCCAGGGCTTTTTAGACATTAAGAAAATGAATAAGAATTTAATTATTTTCTTAATCTCACTCACTTTTATTTCAATCGGTATGATTAATTTAAGTAAGTTTATTGATGTATATTTTAAGGAGTTAGGATATAATCCAAATGAACTTGGAACCTTTGTATTTTGGACAGGTATTGTGTCACTTTTGACCAGTATATTTATAGTTCCTTTTGTAGTTAAAATTAAAAGAGAGCTTACAATAATGGTCTGGATTCAAGTATTAAGTAGTATTATAGTATTTCTTGTTTTTAGAGGTAATGATTTCTTACTATTACTTTATACTGTTTTTATGATTTACATTATTTTGAAAACAGTTTATGCTCCTTTAGAGCAAAGCTTTATATCTAATTACGCTCATGATGGGAAGTATGGAACAATCATGGGAGTAAGACAATCCTTTTTTGCTGTAGGGATGGTAATTGGGCCGTTAATTGGAGGATTTCTATATGATATAGAGCCACTATATGTATTTGACTTTAGTGTTTTAATGTTTGTTTTAGGGTTTATTTTATTAATCGCAGTTAGAAAAAGACTTCGAAATGGAATTGCTTAATTTCAAGGAATAATACAATTGTTAAATAACCTAGATTATGATATAATTTTTTGTGAGGTGTTTATATGAACTTACCGAATAAATTGTCATTTATAAGAGTATTATTAGTACCAGTTTTAGTGTATTTTTATTATATTCAAGTACCAATTTGGAATTCTGCGTTATATCCAGATTTTTATCTTAAATTTTTAGCTCCAATCTTTGTAGTAGCATCTTTTACTGATTTTCTAGATGGCTACATCGCTAGAAAATACAACTTAGTTACTACATTTGGAAAATTTATTGATCCACTGGCTGATAAATTACTGGTTATGGCAGCATTACTAATTCTAAATGACGCTGGGATAGTACCAATGTGGATTACATTAATTATCTTATCAAGAGAATTTATTGTAACAGGTATTAGATTAATTGCTGTTGGTGAAGGTAAGGTAATCGCAGCTAGTAAACTCGGGAAATATAAAACAGCTTCAACAATGATTGCGCTTGTTTTATTATTGATGTTTCCATATGGAGATATCTTCGCAACTATAGGAGTATATATCCTATATTTAGGATTAGCACTTACTATTATTTCTGGAATTGATTACTTTATTAAAAATAAAATAATTATTATGGAATCTATTTAAAGAAAAATGACTATTTGTTGCGTATTATATATGTAGCAATATAAGGAGGATTACAAGTGGCAAATGACGTTAGAAAGAAAGTATTAGATAATGCGATGAAAGAAATTGAAAAGCAATATGGAAAAGGATCAGTAATGATTTTAGGAGAAGATACTTCTCGACTTGATGTTGAATCAATTCCTAGTGGATCTATTAAATTAGATAAAGCATTAGGGATAGGAGGATATCCTAAAGGAAGAATTATTGAAATATATGGACCTGAATCTTCAGGTAAAACAACTTTCGCACTTCACGCTATTGCTGAAGCTCAAAAACTAGGAGGATATGCTGCTTTTATTGATGCAGAACATGCGCTTGATCCTCAATATGCGAAAGCACTTGGAGTTGATATTGACAACTTAATTATCTCTCAACCAGATACTGGAGAACAAGCTTTAGAAATTACTGAAGCACTTATTAGAAGTGGTGCAATTGATATTGTTGTAATTGACAGTGTTGCTGCTCTTGTCCCAGAAGCTGAAATAAGAGGAGATATGGGAGCAAGTCATGTTGGACTACAAGCAAGATTGATGTCTCAAGCAATGAGAAAATTAAGTGGAGCTATAAGTAAATCACAAACAATTACAATCTTCATTAATCAAATTCGTGAAAAAGTTGGAGTCATGTTTGGAAATCCAGAAGTTACACCTGGGGGAAGAGCACTTAAGTTTTATGCTTCAGTAAGACTTGAGATTAGAACAGGAGAACAAATTAAACACGGTACAGATATCGTTGGTAACTTAGCAAGAGCTAAAGTTGTTAAAAACAAAGTAGCACCACCTTTTAAAACAGTAATAGTTGACTTGATCTACGGAAAAGGAATTTCTAAAACAGGGGAAATAATTGATATTGCTGTTGAAGAAGAAATCATTCAAAAAAGCGGATCATGGTTTAGTTATAAAGGTGATAAGATAGGTCAAGGAAGAGAAAATGTTAAAAAATATTTAAAAGAGAATCCTGAGAGGTTAAAAGAAATAGAGGCGTTAGTAAGAGAAAAATTAGGCGTTTAATCTAAACGCCTTTTTTTTTTGGAATATAAGTTTATATTCATTGACTTTTTTAGATAATAGCGTTTATAATAAGATAGTTATAAAAATCGTTTCTACTCATAATTATCGTATTATGTTTATAATAAATATTTTAATTTAAAAATTGAACGGAGGAATATATATGGAACCATTTATATTAATTCTCTCTGGTCTGACATTTATAACTCTAGGTACCGTAGGAGGATTTTTCCTACGTATCATGGTGGTTGAACGAGGTTTAAATAAATCACGTCAAAAAGCAAATCATTTAATAGAAGACGCCCGAAAACAAGCAGAAAAGCACAGAAAAGAAGTTTTACTTGAAACAAAACAAGATATTCATAATCTAAAATTAGATTTTGATAAGCAAATAAAAGAAAGAAAAATTGAAGTATCTGCTATAGAAAATAAATTATTGCAACGCGAACAAACAATGGATAGACGTACATCTAACCTTGATAAACGTGAAACTAATTTAGATAAAAAAGAAGAAACAATCGAGCGCAGAAAACAATCTTTAGATGATAAAAATAACAGACTAGAAAAATTGATAGAAGAACAAAATAAGAAATTATTTGAAATCGCAAGATTTAGTGTAGAGCAAGCAAGAGATTTAATCATGAAACGAGTAGAAGACGAAATGGCTAATGAAATTGCTGTATACATTAGAGAACAAGAAGAATTTGCAAGAATGGAAGTTGACAAAAAATCGAAACAATTATTATCAGAAGCAATTCAGAAATATGCTCAAGAAGTTACTAGTGAAAGAACAGTTTCAGTAGTAACACTACCAAACGATGAAATGAAAGGTCGTATTATTGGTCGTGAAGGTCGTAATATTAGAACAATTGAAGCACTTACAGGAGTAGATTTAATTATTGATGATACACCTGAAGCTGTAGTATTAAGTGGATTTGATCCAATTAGAAGAGAAATCGCAAAAAGAACAATTGAATACTTAGTAGCTGATGGAAGAATTCATCCTGGTAGAATTGAAGAAGTAGTTGAAAAAACAAGAGATGAAGTCGACCGTTTTATTAGAGATAAAGGTGAAGAAGCTGTCTTTGAAGTTGGAATTGGTAGAATTCATCCTGATCTTGTAAAACTACTAGGGAGATTACACTTTAGAACAAGTTACGGACAAAACGTTTTAAGACATTCAATCGAATGTGCCTTCTTAGCTGGTAAATTAGCAGTTGAGATTGGCGAAGATGAAATCCTTGCTAAACGTGCAGGATTATTACATGATATTGGTAAAGCAGTTGACCATGAAGTTGAAGGTTCACATGTTGAAATAGGCGTTAACTTAGCTAATAAATATAAAGAACCATTTGCTGTTGTTGATGCTATTGCTACTCATCATGGAGATAAAGAAGCAAAAACAATTATTGCTGTACTTGTAGCTGCATCAGATACCTTAAGTGCTGCAAGACCAGGCGCTAGAAGTGAATCACTTGATTCATATATTAAACGTTTAGAACAACTAGAAAACATCTCTAAAAACATCGAAGGTGTAGAACATGCTTATGCAATTCAAGCTGGACGTGAAGTAAGAGTAATAGTTGAACCAACAAAAGTTGATGACACAATGGCTTACAAAATAGCACGAGATATCAAAGAACAAATTGAAGAACAATTATCGTATCCAGGAACTATTAAAGTTACTGTGATAAGAGAAACTAGAGCTCAAGATATCGCTAAATAAAAGCCTTCCTTAGGAAGGCTTTACTTATTTGAGGTGAGAAAATGGAGTACTTTGAATTATATGATAAATTCGGTCAAAAATTAAACAAAAAAGTTCTTAGAGGAACCAAACTGGGTGTTGAAGAGTATCATATAGTAGTTAATATCTGGATAAAAAACAAGGATGGAAAATACCTAATTCAACAAAGAAACAAGTTATCTGACAAAAAGCCTTTTATGTGGGCTGCCACTGCGGGAGCAGTAGTTGCTGGAGACTCTTCATTTATAACAGCTTTGAAAGAAACAAAAGAAGAGCTTGGTATTAATCTAAATCAGGAAGAATTAAAACTTTTAAAAAGGTATTTTGTAACTGATAATTATGCTAATTTCATTTTAGATTTATATTTAATTGAAGAAGATATCTTGCTAAAAGATCTAAACATTGATAAATTAGAAGTAAAGGATTGCAAATATGCTTCAATTAAAGAAATAAGAGAACAAGTTTCACAAAGATTATTTATAGATTATGAAAAAATCACAAAGCAAATAGGATATTTTGATTTAATAGAAAAGAGTTGATAAAATGAAAATTTTATTTATAGGAGACGTTTTTGGAAGTCGAGGTATGGAAGCTCTATACAAGTATTTACCAAAAATTAAACAAGAATACAAACCTAATTTAATATTTCTAAATGGAGAAAACGTAGATAGAGGTTTCGGAATTAGTGAGTCAATATATAAAGAATTAATGAAGTTAGGAATAAATGTTATTACTTTAGGAAATCATTCATTCTCAAAGAAAGAGTTAATTAACTTTATTGATGATTCAAACATTATTAGACCAGCAAATTATGGTGATTCTATTCCTGGAAAAGGTTATATTACCATAAAATATAACGATAAAAAGGTTACTGTCATAAATTTGATGGGAAGAATCTTTATGGGAGATCCTTTAGATAATCCTTTCAAAAAAGCTGATGAAATCTTAAAAAACATTGAAAGTGATTATATTATTGTTGATATGCATGCTGAAGCATCAAGCGAGAAAATAGCACTTACTCATTATCTAGACGGTCGAGTAACAGCCGTAGTAGGAACACATACACATGTACCAACTGCGGATGCAATGGTATTTCCAAACGGAACAATGTATATCACAGATATTGGAATGACCGGAACAAAATATGGAATAATTGGCGCAGATAAAGATATAATTGTTAGTAAATTTTTAGACGGTATGCCAAGAAGAATAAAAGAAGATCTATCTAGTATATTACAATTTAATGCAGTAATAATGGATACTGATCTTACGAAAATTAAATCAATAAACATCTATGAATAAGGGATTCTTATTCATTTTGTTTGTCGAAATCATAAATACATTATATACTTTGAAAAGGTGATAAATATGTCAAAAGACTACGAGAAATACTTTATTAAACCATCAATAAGAGATGCCAGAAAAAGAAAATCACAAGCTACTCCAGTGATTGATTTTAACAAGCATTTTAATATAAAAGGCTTTGGTAAAGGAAAAACATACAAAATTGAAACATATGGGTGTCAAGCTAATGAAGCAGATACTGAAAAGATAAAAGGAATACTTGAAGTACTAGAGTTTACAGAAAGTGATACACTAGAAAACGCAGATATTATTTTATTAAATACTTGTGCTGTCAGAGAAAATGCTGAAAACAGAGTATTTGGTGAATTAGGAAGATTAAAACAATATAAAAAAAATAATCCTGATTTAATTTTAGGAGTATGTGGGTGTATGCCTCAAGAAGAAAAAGTAGTAGAACGTATTCTTAAGAGTTTTCATTATGTTGATTTGGTTTTTGGAACACACAACATCTACAAATTACCCGAATATTTAGAAACAGTCGTGCTCTCAAAAGAGAGAGTTATTGAAGTTTTCTCAGAAGAAGGCTCAATTGTGGAAAACTTACCAAGAATAAGAGAAAATACACGTAAAGCATGGGTTAACATAATGTATGGATGCGATGAATTTTGCACATATTGCATTGTTCCATATACGAGAGGCAAGGAAAGATCAAGAAATAAAGACGATATCATTAATGAAGTTAATGATTTAATTGACCAAGGATATAAGGAAATTACATTGCTTGGACAAAATGTAAATAGTTATGGAAGAGACTTTTTAGATGTTAATTATAAATTTTCAGACTTATTAATAGATCTTCACAAACTACCAATTGCAAGGATTAGATTTACTACTTCACATCCAAAAGATTTTGACTTAGAAACAGTTAAAATCCTTTCGCAAGGCGGTAATCTAATGCCTTATATACATCTTCCAGTTCAGTCAGGAAGTAATGAAGTCTTAAAAAAAATGAATCGAAAATATACTAAGGAATCTTATAAAAAACTGGTTGACAACATCTATAAATTCATCCCTAATGTTTCATTAACTACTGATATAATTGTAGGGTTTCCAGGGGAAACAGAAGAACAATTTGAAGAAACACTTGATTTGGTCAAGTATTGTAAGTTCGAAGGTGCTTATACTTTTGTTTATTCAAAAAGAGCAGGAACACCAGCTGAAAACTATCCTGATTATACTACTTTCGAGGAAAAAAAGAGACGTTTATACAAATTGAATGATTTGATAAATATTGGCTATTTAAGAGGAAGTAAAAGATTTGAAGGCAAAATAGTTAAGGTTTTAGTGGATGGATTAAGTAAAAAAAATAATGAAATTTTAGCTGGATATACAGAGAACAATAAACTGGTAAATTTTAAAGGTGATGAATCATTGATTGGTGGAATTGTTGAAGTGAAAATCACATCTGCAAAAACATGGTCCTTAACAGGTGAACAAATTGAGTAAAATTGATGAATTAATTACCGAAATATCTAATGATACACTTGTTAAGAGGTTTCAGGAACTTGAGGGAATAATTGATAAAAATCAAGAAATAAATAGAGATTATCTTAATCTTTTAGAACTTCAAAAAATCATGGTAAATAAAAAAGAACTAGGTAGTAAAGACTTTACTGTAGCGAAAAACAACTACGATAAAGCTAAGGAAGATATTTTAAAACATATTGTTATTGTTGAATATTTAGATATACTTGAAGAAGTCAATTATGATCTAAATTTAATTCAAAAAATTATTACAGATGAGATAAACATAGATTTTGAATAGATATACTCAAAATTTATGTTTTTTTTATGAAATACCGGGAAATGTCTACAAAAAGCAATTTCCCCTTGATTTACAATGTTTTCTAATGTATAATGAATTTAGGATATGTTAAAGTTTAAAGGAGTGTTAATTATGGCAAAAAAAATCCATAAAGAAGATGAATTCATATTTTTGTATTCTAAGAAGGTAAAAATTTCTAGATTAGTTGATACATTTACGGTTATTCCTTCTCAAGAGATCGTTAAGTATTTAAAAAATAAGGAAATCTATCTTCCATATTACTTACATAAAGCATTGATAAGAAAAAATATTGCTCCTGCAATAGCTACAGCAGAGAGTGCAAACAAGTTTTCTGATGAAATGCGTCACCGTCTAAAGTGGTTTGATAAATTTACAATTTTTCAACTAGAACGTTTAGCTTCAGGATATCAATTAAATATTAACGTCACAGAATATAAAAAAGATTTTTGGGATATTATTATTAGAAATAGAACAGATTTAGGTATTAATAATTTGGAATTTGTAAAACTTCAAAATCTTACTATGAAATATGCTAAACAACCTCAAGAAAGTTATGAAAAAATTCGTCGTAATTTTTCAGAAGTTTATTTTGAACCTGTTGGCTATTTTGATGGAACAGTCATTGAGGAAGCAAAAGAAGTTCTTACAAATGCAACAACTTTAACTGAAGTTAGAGATTTGGGTAAAATTTATGGCGTTGAAATTCCAAGAAGAATTAATAAAAAGCAATTAATAGATATTGTTGCAATAAAATTGAATTTTGATCAAGCTAAAATTGATGAAATTTCTAAAAAATCAATTTTGGAAATTGAAAGATATGCAAAGAGAAGAAAAGTTAATGTATCAATTGAACTTAAGAAATCAGACATGATAGAATATATTTTAATTAAAATGCCTCAAGATGAAGTTCCTAAATATACTAATTCATTAAAAATATTTGCAGGAATGAATATTGAAGAATATTTATATAACTTAAAATTTGAAGAAATTGCTGGAAAAGTAAATGATGCAAAGAAACAAAAATTTAAAAAGCTATTATTATTTGGGACTGCAATAGCTATAGTAGTTATTGTTATTTATCTTGCAGCGACTACATTATAAAAAAGGTGATAATATGGAGAACATTGATAAATCACAATATACCCCAATGATGCGTCAATATTTGACAATAAAAGAAGACTATAACGATGCTATAGTCTTTTTTCGACTTGGTGATTTCTATGAAATGTTTTTCACAGATGCCTTTTTAGCTTCAAAAGAATTAGAAATTCAATTAACTGGAAGGGATGCTGGGACTAAAGAAAAAATTCCAATGTGTGGCGTTCCTCACCATGCTGCTGACGCTTACATTGAGAGATTAATCCTAAAGGGTTATAAAGTAGCCATTTGTGAACAGGTAGAAGATCCTAGTGTAGCTAAAGGAATTGTTAGAAGAGAAGTTGTAAGATTAATAACACCGGGAACATTTATAGAAAACAAAAGCGATGAAATAAGTTACATTGCTGCTATTGGTATAAATATTAATAACTATACAATTAGTTTTCTAGATTTATCAACAGGTGAATCATATTCCATTTTGTTGCCGAAAGATTTAAATATTTTGATTAATGAGTTATTACAAATTTCTCCAAAAGAAATAGTTATTTCCAATTTCTTTGATGAAACTCATTTAGAAAAATATATAAAATCAGAAGGAATAGTTGTATCTATTAATAACGAAGTTGATGTTCCAAATGTTTTTAATAGTTTATTTAAACATCTCCCATCGAAAGAAGAACAAAAAACTTATAAAAGATTACTAAACTATATCGTTAAAACTCAAAAAAGAGAATTAATGCATTTAAAAAAAGCGATAGTTTTAGAAGCTTCTTCTTATGTTAAAATGGATTCAAATACAATTAGAAACCTAGAACTTACTGAAACAGTGAGACATAACAATAGAATTGGAAGTTTGTTTTGGCTTATCGATAAGTGTGAAACAGCAATGGGGTCACGTTATTTAAAGAAACAAATAATAAGACCACTTATTAATAAAGATATACTTGAAACAAGATATGACACAATTGACGTTTTAAATCAAGAGTTTATTACTAAACAAGAAATAAAAGACTTATTAAAAAACGTCTACGACTTAGAAAGAATTGTTGGTCGAATTTCTTATGGGAATACTAATGGTAAAGACTTAGTACAACTTAGAAAATCACTCAGTATCTTACCTGAACTTAAAACTGATTTAATCAAATTAAATAACCCACATACCAACTTTTTATCAGAATCGATTGACCCATTAATAGAATTTTATAATCTCTTACAATCCTCAATTGTTGATGATCCACCTTTGACAATTAAAGAAGGTAGAATCATCAAAGAGGGTTACTATGGAGATTTGGATGAAATAAGAAATAACGCTTTAAATATAAAGTCATGGCTTAAGGAACTTGAAGAAAAAGAACGAGAAAGAACAGGCATAAAAAAACTTCGTATTGGCTATAATCGTGTATTTGGATATTACATTGAAGTTCCTAAAGGTCAAATCCCAAATGTCAAAGATGAATTTGGCTATACAAGAAAACAAACATTATCAAATAGTGAACGCTATATTACCGAAGAACTAAAACAAAAAGAAACAATAATTTTATCTTCAGAAGAACGAAGTATAAAATTAGAATACGAGCTATTTATAGAACTTAGGGATATGGCTAGAAAACAAATATCAATCATTCAAAAGAATGCCAACATTATTAGTGAAGTTGATATGATGATTACTTTAAGTATTATTAGTGAAGAACTTAATCTAGTAAGACCAGTATTAGTAAATGATAACACTATTGAAATAATTGAATCTAGACATCCAGTAGTTGAAAAAGTTCTAACAGAAACAGCTTTTGTACCGAATGATATCCTGTTAGATAAAAATACTAATATCTTATTAATTACTGGACCAAACATGTCAGGGAAATCAACATATATGAGACAAATGGCCCTAACAACTATTTTAGCTCAAATAGGATCATTTGTTCCAGCGAAAAGCGCAAAACTTCCTGTCTTTGATGCAATCTTCACAAGAATCGGCGCAGCCGATGACTTAGTTAGCGGAAAATCAACATTTATGGTTGAGATGTTAGATGCTAATAATGCTATTAAGAATGCTACTAAAGAATCTCTTATCCTGTTTGATGAAATTGGTCGAGGTACTGCAACATATGATGGTATGGCACTTGCTCAAGCCATTATCGAATATATTCATGAAAAAATCGGATGTAAAACATTCTTTTCAACACATTATCACGAACTAACAGATTTAGATCAATCTCTTAAAACATTGAAAAATGTTCATGTTAGTGCTAAAAATAAAGATGGCTCAATCATCTTCTTACATAAAGTGAAAGATGGACCAACCGATAAATCATATGGAATAAACGTAGCTAGTCTTGCAAATCTGCCAAAAGGCTTGATAGCTAGAGCAAAAATAATATTAAATGATTTAGAAAGAAATCATCAAAAACTATCCGAATCTATTAATATAGATTTATTTAATTTTGATGATTATATTGAAGTCGAAAAACTAACAAAAGAAGAAAATGCTTTAATAAAAGAATTAAAAGAGGTTTCAATTGAAAATATGACCCCACTAGAAGCATTAAACATCTTAAACAAAATTATAAACAAACTTTAAAGAGCAATTTTGCTCTTTTTTTGTAAATATCATCTAGAATGCAGATACCTAATGTATAATACTAATAAGAGGTGTTGTTATGAAAAAATATGATAAAGTAATTAATAAATTGACTCCTATTCAATATCAAGTAACACAAGAAAATAGTACTGAAGCTCCTTTTACTAATAAGTATGATAACGAGTTTAGAGAAGGAATCTATATTGATATTGTTTCCAAAGAAGTATTATTTTCATCAAGAGACAAATTTGATGCTCATTGTGGATGGCCATCATTTACCAATCCAATAAGTGATAATCTAATCGTTGAAAGAAAAGACTATTCACATTTCACAGTTCGAAAAGAAGTAAGAAGTATTTTAGCTAATTCACATCTTGGCCATGTTTTTAATGATGGGCCTAATAATTCTTTAAGATACTGTATAAACTCTGCTAGTTTAGAGTTTATACCTAAAGAGAAAATGAAAGAAAAAGGTTACACGGAATACTTAAAATTATTCTTAAAATAACAATCACTAGATTGTTATTTTTTTTGTAGCAAAATATCACCTTTTCAATTATAATAGAAATGTTAGAAAGAAGTGATAAAATGGGAAAAATAATCCAATTAAGTGATGCTCTTAGTAATTTAATTGCCGCAGGTGAAGTTGTAGAAAACATGGCATCTGTTGTTAAAGAATTAGTTGAGAATGCAGTTGATGCTAGTAGTAAAAATATTAAAATTGACTTATTAGAATCAGGTTTAAATGAAATAAAAGTGACCGATGATGGTACAGGAATGAGTAAGGAAGATATGTATATGTCTGTCAAAAGACATGCTACATCAAAAATTAAAACAAGTCATGATTTGTATCATATTTCCTCTTTAGGTTTTAGAGGTGAAGCAATTCCTTCAATTGCTTCAGTTTCGCATTTAGAAATAATTAGTAGTGAAGGAAGTATTGGATATCGGATATTCTTACTTAAGGGTGACCTTAAAGAAGAAGGTGAGTATGCTCCTAGAAAAGGAACATCAGTTTCAGTTCGATATCTATTTTACAATACCCCTGCTAGATTAAAACACCTAAAAGCAACAAATACTGAATTATCTTTTATTGTAGACTACATCAATAAAATTGCATTGTCTCATCCTGAAATCGCCTTTACCCTAACAAACAATAATAAAACAATTTTCAGATCAACAGGATCAGATGATCTTTTAAAAGTTTTATCAAATATTTACTCTATTGACATTATTAAAAATATGTCTTACTTTGAGGATAAAAATCAATATTTTAAAGTAAGTGGCTACTTAACAAAACCAATCTTTAATCGTTCAACTAGAAATCACGTTACAGTAATTGCGAATAATCGAATGATTAAGAATAATAAAATAATATATGCCGTAAACGAAGCATACAAAACATACTTACCTATTGGAAAGTTTCCAATTGTCTTTTTGAAGATAGATTTAGATCCACTTTTAATTGATGTGAATGTGCACCCTCAAAAACTTGAGGTTAAATTCACAGAAGAAAGAATGCTTTTGTCCTTAATTAAAAAAGCAATCAATGAAAAACTTGCTTCGTTATCTCTAATTCCTGAAATGAAAGATAAAATTGTTGATAACGTAAAATATGAATCATTAAATTTAGAATCACCAAGCAATGAAAAACCAAGCCTTGTTAAAGAAGATTTTGCACAATATATTAATCGTCTTGTTGAAAAGAAAAAACAACAAGAATCTAATAGATCTAGTGAGATAGTAAAAAAAGAACTAAAAAAAGAAACTAAAATCACAAAGAAAATTCCAAGATTAGAATACATTGGTCAATACATGGGCACATATCTAATTGCTCAAAATGAAGAAGGTCTATTTATAATTGACCAACATGCAGCTGCTGAAAGAGTTAGATATGAAAATTACTACCAAAAAATGGCTTCAGCTAAAATTGAAACATACGAATTACTAATTCCAATAACACTTGATTTATCAAACAAAGAAGTTATAGCTTTAAAAGATCTAACAGAATTACTTGTTCCGCTAGGTATAGAACTTGAAATTAATGCAGTTAATACACTTGACATTACAAGAGTTCCTACATGGTTTATTGAAGGATACGAAAGGATTTATACTGAAGAGATAGTAAAATATGTCTTAGAGGGCCAAGACATTGGGATTATGAATGTTAAAGATTCCTTAGCTAAATCCTTATCATGTAAACATTCAATAAAAGCTAATAAATATATTGATAAAAATGAAATAGCTAAACTATTACATGATTTAGAAAATTGTAAAAATCCATATACTTGTCCTCATGGCAGACCTACCATTATTAAATTCACTCAAACTGAAATTGAAAAATTATTTTTGAGGATTATGTAGTGGTATTGGTAATAGTAGGACCCACAGGTATTGGGAAAACCAAGCTATCAATAGCTTTAGCTAAAAAGTATCATACTGAGATAATATCAGGTGATAGTGTCCAAGTTTATAGAGATTTAAATATCGGAAGTGCAAAAGTAACAGACACTGAAAAAGAGGGTATTATTCACCATTTGATTGATGTTTTAGATCCATCAGAGGATTTTAGTGTAGCAATATTTCAAACAATGGTAAGACAACAAATAAAAGAACTTGAAAGTCGTAATCTAATGCCGATAATTGTCGGTGGGACAGGTCTTTATATTAAAAGTGTGTTATATGATTATAACTTTGAAAATACCGATAGAGACTATTCTCTTGAGATTATTTATCAAGACTTCAGTAATGAAGAATTACATGAAGTATTAAAAGAAAAAGATTATGAAAGTTCATTACTTATTCATCCTAATAATAGAAAGAGAGTCCTTCAAGCAATATCAAGGTCTTCGCATAATAAAATTTCTGAAAATAAGAATAAAGACATACCTCTTTATGACTTTACAATAATTGGTCTGAATATGGATAGATCTTTACTATATCCACTTATTAATAAAAGAGTAGATAAAATGATTGAAGCAGGACTAATCAAAGAAGTTAAGGCACTGTATGATAGAGGAATAAATTCTAATAGTGTTACTAGTATTGGCTATAAAGAGCTTTATTTACACTTTAAAGGTGAATGGACACTAGAATATGCTATTGAAAAGATTAAACAACATTCTCGAAACTTAGCCAAGAAACAATTTACCTTTTTTAAGAATCAATTTGAGATAAACTGGATAGATGTTGATATTAATAATTTTGATAAGACAATTGAACAAGCAATAAAAATTATTGGTCTAGTTTGATTTGTTTGCTATAATGATGATAGTGAGGTGAGATTTATGAAAAGACCATTTAAAGAAAAATTTGCAGACTTTGCAATCATAGTTGTTAGACCAATCATTAATATGTTGATGGCAAGAGAAATATATGTTGTTCCAAAAGGAGATATTATCGACAAAGAACAAGAAAAGTTTATTATGGTTTCTAATCACTTTAATACTTGGGATCCTTTTATTGTAATGAAAAAAGTAAAAACCCATATTCGCTTTTTAGCTACTGAAATCAGCTTTTTAGATTCTGGTAAAGGATTTGGAATGAAGTATATAGCAAGAGCAATTCCGATGCGAGTAGGTAAACCTGATTATTCAGCTACTAAAGCAATATTTAATTATTTAGATATGGGATACAGCATTGGATTTTTCCCTGAAGGAAATAACACTTTTCATGGTGAAACATTAGATATTTATAAATCAACAGGGAAACTAATTAAAAAAGCTGATGTAGATGTTATTTTAGTTAAACAACAAGGTGGTTATCTTTCTCAACCAAGATGGGCCGATTATTTCGCAAAGAACGGAGTAGTTCATACTGAAACTAAAATGTTACTTACAAAAGAAGAAATTAGAGAATTAACACCACTAAAAATTAATAAAATAATTGCAAAAGCGATTTACAATAACGATTACGATTTTCAAAAAGAAAGAATGATTAAGTTTGATCGAAAAAATCGAGCTGAAGGAATAGAAAGATTAGTTTACTACTGCAATAACTGTGGTGGAGTATTAACTGTTTTTGGAATAGGTGATGACATCATTTGTTCAAAATGCGGTAAAATAGGACATATTAATGAATACGAGCTAATTGAAGGGAACAAATTTGATAACTTAGTTGATTACAATAAGTATCAATACAAGAAAATTGAAGAAGTTATTGATAGTGAATTTGTTTTTGTTGTTACTTTGAATTTAGTGAATTTCTCGAACTTAAAAAATATTAGAATTGGTAAATATAAGGTAAGATATAAAGATAAAAAATTACACTTAAGTGATAATTTATCAACTTATACATTTGAACTAGAAAAAATACAGTTTCCAGTAAATACAATGAGAAATAGTTTTAGCTTTGACTATGAAGAAGAAACATATAATTTTACTGATATAAGACATCAATTTGTCTTATATGAAATGTGTAGATATTTGAATGGTAGTTACAAAAATTAGGTGATTATATGAAAGTTAAAGTAAGAATCGATTTGTGGGTTTCAATAATTTTATGGCTATCTTGCGGTATATTTGCCGCATTAGCCTTTGTAATTCCTACATCGGAAATATGGGTCTATTTAATATTTATACTTCCGGTACTGATTATTATGGTATGGATTTTAATAGCGTCATATTATGAACTTCAAGAAGATTTGCTATATATGAGAATAGGTCCCTTTTTTGGTAGAATAAGGTATGAGAATATTAAATCACTTTCTTTAAAGAAAAACTTATTATCATCAATGGCTCTCAGTATTTACCGTATTGAAATTAGAGAACATAATAAAAACTATTTTTGGGGGACGACCCAAATATCTCCAATAAATAGAGAAGAGTTTTTAGAGGAATTAAAACGAAGATGTTATAACTTAGAAAAATGAGTAATTTATAAACCTCATTTTTTTATATTATTAAGACATTTATGTGATAAAATAGAAAGACAAGGAGGTGTTACAATTGAAGAAATATTTAGCTTTAATAGTCTTATTTTTAATCTTATTTACTCCATCATTGCGAGTAAATGCTTTTGATAATGCTTTAATTGAAACACCAAATGATATTGTTAAAGAAATCCCGATATTAGAAAATGGGGATATTAACGAAAGTTCTGGGTTTGCGAATATTGTTATTTTTATTAAATTCGCAGATGAAACAAGTTACACAGCGCCATATGATTATAATTATTATGAAAATATGTTTAATAACGAAACAACAGCTAGTTTAAAGGATTATTATTTAGAAGTATCATATAATCAATTAACAATAGAATCCTATATTGTTAATGATGGATCAACAATGATCTTTTATCAAGATACTTATGAAAGAGCTTATTTTGAACCATACGATGAAATCGAAAATCCACTTGGATATGATGGAAGTAATGGTAATACCCAAGCAAGTAGGGAACATGCCCTTTTAAAACGCGCAATTGACTATGTTGAGGCTAATGAGTATGTCAGCAATTCAATTGATTTAGATACTAATGAAGATGGTGATATCGACAGTATTACTTTTATGGTTAGTGGAGAAGATAGTGGTTGGAATAATTTATTTTGGCCTCATAAATGGAGTTTATTTACTTATTACAATTATACTCTTGGAGAATACGATAGTGATGCTCCAATGATTAATGGTAAATACGCCTATACATATACTTTTGAATTACTTGGAAATAGTACAGAATACAAATATCAAGTTGATGTAGGAGTTATTGCCCATGAAACATTTCATTTAATAAGTGCTCCAGATTTATATCATTATTATCGTTATGATTATGTTGAACCAGTGGGAGATTGGGGAATAATGGATTCAACTTCAGATATTCCTAGTCATATGCTTGGATACATGAAAGAGATGTATGGTAACTGGATTGATAGTGTTGATACTATAACTGAAAGTGGGACTTATACATTAGCTCCACTAGCTGATAGTGGAGATAATTTATATAAAATAGATTTAGGGTATTCTAATGAGTTTCTCTATCTTGAATATCGAGTAGCTACCGGAACATATGAATCAAATCTACCAGGTAGTGGTTTACTAGTTTATCGTATCGATTTTGATTATTTTGATGATGGGAATGTCCAAGGATATTACGATGAACAAGGTAACCCAGCTGATGAATTATTTATTTTTAGACCAGGAATAACCGGTTTTCCCTTACCAATTGTTTTCCCAGATGAAGATATTGATGATTTTGATGAAGATGGTGATATTGATGATGCCGCTTTATCCGATAGTAACTTGCATGATGAGATGGGTAATGGTACTGATATAGTAATGTTTTATAGTGATGGAACATTGATGGATGTGAAGATTTATAATGTTTACGAACATGATGGTGTAATTACATTTGATATTTATTTACCACCAAGAATTGAATTAATTTCAGAAGTAGATATTCCGCTTGGGACAGACCTTTATCTATATGATGCGGATGGCTTTGAATATCGCGCTGAAATAACAAATATTCCGAGTAATACAGAGGTTTACTACACTTTAGATGGAACTGAGCCAAGTCTTAATTCAACACTTTATGCTGGCGAAAACATAATAATTGATGTCTTAAGTAATGTTATAAAAGCTAATGTTTATTTAGATGGTATTTTAATAAGTGTTATTTCAAAAGAATATAATTTTGTTAGTGAAATAGAAAGTGATCATAATCCTTATGGAAATGATCAAAATATTAGTTGGTATTTAGATTTAGAAGACGATTTAAGTGCTTATGATTTAAACTTCCATAGTAATTCTTTATTTGAAGAAGATTATGATTATCTTTATATAATTGATGGCCTAGAAACAGCTACTTATACCGGAGCACAACTTTCAAGCTTAACAGTAAGCTATAACGAAGATATCGTTATCCAGTTTTATAGTGATGAATATTTAGATGAGTATTATGGATTTTATGTTGATGTCGACCTTTTGATTAATCTTCAACTTGAGGTAACTGGACAAAGTCCTATGACTCTTGAAGTATTTGATACATATATTGAACAAGGTGCTGTGATAACAGGAGATAACGCTAGTTCATATACTTTAGTTATATCTGGGACTGTCAATACAAATTTGCTAGGTGAATACATTATTACGTATAATGTTATAGATGAAAATTTAGATATTGTAAAAACATCAACAAGAGTTGTTAATGTTGTTGATACAACTAATCCAGAAATAGTTCTTCGAGGAGATAGTATTATCAATATTGAAGTATTTGGGACTTATAGTGAACATGGTGTTATCGTAACTGATAACTTTGATCTAAATCCTAATTTAGTAATATCAGGAACTGTGGATACCGATGTAGTTGGAACATATATAATCGAATACAGTGTAACTGATCTTTCTGGAAATCAAACTATTGAAACTAGAACTGTAAATATCGTTGATACTACTAAACCAACCGTTACAATTCTTCCTGGGATTGATACACTTTATGTTGGAAGTACTCACATATTAGAAACAATTGCAGTAAGTGATAACTATTATACAGTGTTTGATATTACTGTTGTTGGTAGTGTCGACACTACCAAAGCAGGACAATACATTATTGAATATACTGTTAAAGATGGTAGTTTAAATACAATAACAGTATACAGGTATGTAACTGTTATAGAGCCAAATCTAGAAGTAATATTTGTTTTAGGAAAAGCAGCCACAACAATTAAAATTGGTGAAGAATTCACTCCTCCTAGTTGTTCAATAGGTGGAGAATTACAAGATTATGCTTATGAATGTAATGTCGATTTAACAAAAATCGATAATACTATTTCAGGAACATATCGAATCCTTTATTATGTCGAAATTAATGATGTTATTTATTCACAAGTTAGTTATGTATTTGTGTATAATCCGACTGATTTACTTGTCTGGGATTACGACAAAAGCAGGAGGGGATATTTATGAAAAAGATAATATTAATCATAATACTAATTCTTCTTGTTGGATGTGAGAAAAGAAATATCTCAATTGTTCTTAATCCAGGTTACGATATTGTTGGAATGGATACAACCTGGATTGATGAAGGTTGTACATTGAATATAAATAGTAGTCTTTCAATAGAAATGGAAGTTTATTCAAACAATGTGGACTTAACAACTCCGGGAGAATATAATGTTATTTATCATGAAGAATATGGCGGTGAACTGCATACTTGCTTGAGAATAGTTAAAGTAATTGATGATATCGCTCCGACTGTTACTTTAAATAGTGGAATTGATACAATCAAAAAAGGTGAAGAATGGATTGATACTGGAGTTATAATAACCGATAACTTAGATGATACATTTTTTACCCAAGTATTAGGAACAGTTAATATAAATGTAATTGGTACATATGAAATAGAATATACAGCCATTGATGATGCTGGTAATGTAACTATCGTAATAAGAATTGTCAATGTGATAGAATAAGGTGGAAAAAATGAAAACATTAAAAATAATATTATTTACAATAAGTATTTTATTCTTAATAGGATGTGAAACAAGAGAAGAAGAAGGAGATATCATATTCGATAACAAGGATTTTACCTATATTGGTATCACAGGTGATGATTATTTGTTATACCGTAATGGGACAGATGATTTAGAAGTAAAAGTAGATGAAGAAAATTATTTAATTGCTTCTTATGAAAAAGGCGAAGATATTTATCTTATCCTTGGTGAAGAAGATAGTTATTTAATTAGATTGAACGGGTCACTAGTAATTACGTGTAGTGGTGAACCAATTGTCTGTTCAGGGCAAGAACAAGTTGATTTTAGAGAAGATATTGGTATCTTGTTTGCAATTTATGATGAACCAGAAATTAGTATTACTAAAATTATAATTGGTGCCTTATTAGCAATGCTTTCTATCTCAGTATTTTTTATCCCGAGATATATCTTAAAACTTATTAAAATCAGTAATATTAAAGATATTCATCTATTTATGTACCGAGTACTTACCATCTTAATTTTTGTTATTGGAATAACAATTATCATTTTAAGTATTAGTCAATAATAGAAAGAAGAATTGCTTTTGGCGATTCTTCTTTTTTTAAAAATACAATTACAATATTAATAACCTCAAGGACATTTACAAGTAGTTATGAATATGATAGACTTTAAGATGGACCCGCAAACTGCCTTAGACGCTCCAAGATTTAGATAAGATGATAAATTAAACATTTCATTTGAGAATCGTGTAGGATTGGTCGAGGACAAATAATTATTAAAGAAAAAGAAAGCTATAAAGCAGGAATAGAAACAAGATGTGATGGCTTTATCGCATATTATTAGGAGGACTAACTATGTATAAATATTTAGAATTATTTTGGGCATTTGTTAAACCTGGTATATTTGGATTTGGGGGAGGGCAAGCAACAATACCTCTTATTAGAGAAGAAGTAGTTAATAATTACGGATGGCTTACCGAAGAACAATTTGCTGATTATTTAATAATGGGTAATGTTTTACCAGGTCCTATTGCGACTAAAATGAGTATAATAATTGGATATGATTTATACGGATATTTAGGCGCTTTTATAGCATTTATGGGAATGATTTTACCTAGTACATTAGCGATATTAATTCTATTTAATGTTTTCTTAGAATATAAAGATACAGCCTTTGTTCAAGGTATGCAGGCAGCTGCAAAACCTGTTGTAGTCGTCTTAATTGCCGGGGTTGCCTTAAGTATGGCAAGAACTAGTTTTCTTAAAAATATTGATTTCAATACCGCTAATACCTGGATTATCTTTGGACTCTTTATAGGATCACTCGCGCTAGTGTTATTAAACGAATTTATTCCAACATTTAATGTTCACCCTGCTTTATTAATTGTCGTAGCTTTATTGATTGGTGGATTCTTTATAAAATAAAAAAGGAACTTCGTAAAGTTCCTTTTTTTAATAATTATCAAATCCATTTTCAAGAATATATATGTTTTTATAGCCATTTTTAGTCATTTTCTTTGCTGCTCGATGACTTTTACGGCCATTTTTACAATAGATATAAATTGATAAATCTTTTCTTAGTTTACTATATTTCCCAGATATTTGACTCACCTTAAAGTTGCGAGCACCTTTAATTTTGTTTTTATTAAATTCTTCTTTTTTACGAACATCAATTAATTGTCCTTTACGCATATTTGCTTTAAAATCTTTTTTACTAATAATATGAATTGCATTATGATCAATATTTTTCTTTGAAACAATATAAAGTCCAATACCTAATCCAAGAACAATGGTAATCGCATAAGACCAATATTCCATAATAATCACTCCTAACTATTAGAAATTATAATGGTAAATAGAAGGGATGTCAATGAGTGTGTAATTATTGATTAAAATATTGTATAATCAAAGAGAACAATGTTTAGACAATAGATTACACCATAGGAGGTAAATATGGAGTTTTTCCCAAATCACGCTATTCAGCTATCTAATCTTTTTTGGTTTCCAATGCTTTACGGTATTAGTAGTTTATTGGTAATGAGTAATATTAGTAAAGAAGGAAAGAAACGCATTTTAACATTTCCAAAATATAAGAGTAAAGCTAATAAATTCTTTTCCATTTTTTTCATGCTTATTTTTGGAAAATTAATCATTATTTATTCTGTATTTGTACCAATTAAGGCATTTACAGTCTATTTTTACTTGGGATTAGTTATTTATACTTTTGGAATATTTTGTTCAGTTTACGCGATGTGGATTTTTTCTAAAGCTGATTTATCTCATCCCGTCACAAAGGGGATCTATAAATACTCAAGACATCCAATGCAAGTAATGTATTATCTCTCTTGGATTGGACTTGGATTCATTTCGGGAACATGGATAATTATTATTTATGCAATTATTTTTCCGATTTTAACTATTCCATCATTAATTGCTCAAGAGACTGATTGTACTGAGAAATATGGAATTGAATATACAAAGTATTTAAAGCAAACACCAAGATTTCTTTTTTTCAAATAACATAAATATAGACAAATAAGGAAATATTATATATAATATTATCTATGATTAGGAGTGAGAATTATGATATCAACAAATAGTTTCAAAAACGGATTAACAATTCAACATGATGGGAATCTTTATTTGATAATGGAATTCCAACATGTTAAGCCAGGAAAAGGTCCAGCCTTTGTACGTAGTAAATTAAGAAATCTACGTTCACAAGGGATTATAGATAAAACTTGGAGAGCGGGAGAAAAAGTAGCTCCAGCTCATATTGATAAAGATAAAATGAATTATTTATACGCTATGGGTGAAATTCATGTGTTCATGAATAATGAAACTTATGAACAAGTTGAAATTGCTGAAAAAAGTATTAAAAATCAATTGAATTTCATTATTGAAGGTGCTGAGGTTAATGTTATTAGTTTTGAAGGAGAAATCTTAGGAGTAGACATTCCTGAAAAAGTAACATTAGAAATAACACAGGCTGAACCTGCGGTTAAAGGTAATACAGCTCAAACTGCTACAAAAGACGCAGTTGTTCAAACAGGATTTAAACTACAAGTTCCTTTATTTGTAAATAGAGGCGATAAGATCGTTATAAATACAAATACGGGGAAATATGATACAAGAGCTTAAAGGAGTGAAGTAAATTGGATTATTACGCCAGGTATTTACTAGGTATCGGAGATATATCAATCTATACAATTGTATTGATAGCTATATTATTAGCTGTTTCTAGTTTCTTTTCAATGAGTGAAACAGTATTTTCGAGTGTAAATATTATTAGATTAAAAAATTTCATAGAAAACGGTAAAAAAGGTAGCAAGAAAGCACTCTGGATAACAGAACATTTTGATTTAACGTTATCGACAATTTTAGTTGGGAATAACCTAGCTAATATTGCTTTAGCTACAGTTAGTGTTGGAGTATTTTCAAAAATATTTGTTAATGAACCAACTTTAATTAATGTTGCTAATACGGTTGTTATGACGACAATCATTCTTATCTTTGGAGAAATTGTTCCAAAAAGCTTTGGTAAAAATAACTCAGAAAGTGTTGCACTATTAATTAGTGGTGTATTATACTGGATTATTCGAATTATGAAACCAGTAACTTGGATATTCCTGAAAATCAAGCAATGGATTGTTAAAGATCAAGAAGCTAAAGTTAGTGTTACCGGAGATGAA
>JAUVLT010000015.1 GCA_030600605.1 Mycoplasmatota bacterium | reverse complement strand
TAAATACTTAGATATAGATGAACCAATAGATTATGAAAAGAATTTTAATATCATACCTTGGGTATTCCTAGGACTAATGATATTGTATATGTTCATTACAGTAATTAGTAGTAGGAAGAAAACAAAAAAAATTAAAGAAGTTACTCAAGAAAAGATAGAATGAATAAACAAGAATTAAACAAAGCATATAAGGAAAAACTAATCTCAGAAGAGAAGTACAAAGATGAATTATTTAAGTTAGAGACAGCAGAAAAGCCAGTGAGGAAAGCAAAGAGAATATATGAGCATGTCCCAGAATCAGACTTTATCAAATTACTTAATCATACTAAGAAACCTGAACACAAGTTTGCCTTTATATTAGGATTTGGAAGTGGATTAAGGATAAGTGAGATTGTTGGAGGAATAAGGGCTGATGGAACAATCATGCAAAAGCTACAACCAGAAGACATACATTTAAAAGAACACAAGGTATTTGTTCGCCAGGCAAAGGGTATGAAGGATAGGGTAACATATGCACCAAAACAATTAAAGGAAAAAGACTTAAAGTACTTCCCATTAAAGTCAGGCAAGAGAGCCTTACAAACAGCATTCTTAAGGAATAGTCTTAAAGCAGGAATAAACTGGAAGATAGGTGCTTACAGCCGAGGCGATAAGGATATACCAATCTATAGATATCATTTTCATTGTCTTAGATCAAGTTTTGTTACTCGATTATTAAACGAAGGTGTACCAGCACATCATGTAATGTTATTGGCTGGCCATGAAAGCCTTTCAACAACAACTGGCTATGCTAAGTCTAATCCAGTAGATGCAATAGAGCAAGTAATGAGGAGGGGATTATGAGAAAAAAGTATGGGGAAGATCACATTGAAGATTATTGTACAGAAGTTGAAGGAGATTTTGAGATAGGACAATGTTATGAAGAAACTCCTGTTAAGACTTTAGTATGTAGGAAATGTAAATCTAAAAAATTCATTGTTGGAAAGGGTAATTATTTTACAGCAATTAAATGTGAAAAATGTGGATACGAAATTTGTATTCATGAGGGATAAATAATGAGGAAAACAAAAAATGAAAACATGTTATAAATGTGGAGAATACAAAAAAGTAAGAAAGATAATAGATATTGATGGAAAGTTTTTTCAGCCATCTAATCCACTTGTTATTGGTAGTAGTGCTTATTGGTATGATTATATTTGCGAAGATTGTGATCAAGCAGAGAAGATTATGCGAAAAAAAGGAACAGAAGAAGAACGAAAACAAAAAAAAGAAGAACAAAAAGCCTGGATAAAAGAAAGAGATAAAATTTTAAAGAAAAAATGATAACATTTAACTGGAAAATAGTAATATTTGTATTGATTGCATTGGTAGTTGCTGACAAACTAATTACTGTAGCAAATCTAAATGCCATAAAGAAAAACTTCCCAAAGATTGATCCATTAAAGGCAGAAAAGAATCCTATTGCTAAATTATTCTTTCAAAAGTTTGGTTTAACTTATGGAACAATCTTATTTGGAATAGTCTCAATAATTACCACATTGCTATTTATACTTTTGCTTAATTGGACCCTTAGTTTATTTCATGTTCCTAATTCTATGAACATAGCATTATGGGTAACAATGATTTGGTACTTTCTAGTTATTGGTAATAATACATATTTCCTTTTAAAATTTAGTAGGATAATTCCTTAGTGCTACATTAAAATGATAAAAAGAATACAAGAACTAACAATCTGTGCAATTGAACAAGGATACTCAATGAAGTTTGAAGATAAAATATGGATTGATTTAACAGTCTATTTAATATTAAAAGAAATTTACGAGGAGGATATAAATGATGGAAGATAACAAATTATCTACAGATAAAATAAGTTTAGGGCAATGTTACAAATATGTATACTTATGTGAAGCATTGGGATGCACAAATTACTATGGAAGTGATGAAGAAGAAAAAGCAGAACATATCTGTCCAGAGTGCTTAGATAAGAATAAATAATATTAATACACTTACAAGTAGCTAACTTCGTTAGCTAAGTATTAAACAAAGTTTAATAAGGAGGTAATTAATAATGAAAAAAGATAAAAAGAAAAAGACTGAGGAAGAACAAGAAGAAGAACAAGTTAAACCAAAAAGAGCAAAGACTTATGGAGATCCAATAGTCGAGATGTTTTAAGACAACTAAATCTAAAAAAATAGAGAATGGTAGAGAAATTTAAAGGTAACAACCCTAAAAATGCAAGAATAAAGATAGACTACTCTGGAGTGAAACCAAAAGTTACATTTAGTTATCCATCTAAAAAATATGGAACTGTTGGTAGCATGCTTCCATTCATTTATGTTGGGTGGATTATTTTTTTATTAATTGGATCATTCTTTTTTACATTAGGAGCAACTTTAGTTATAGCAGATTTAGAAACAAATCAATCAACTAACTTCTCAAACTATTCCCAATGTTTTGCTTACAAGATGCAAGAAGCAGAAGTAATTGCTAATGAAACATGTTCAACTCCAAAATTATCTGATTCTGAAATTGTAATGAATTCTCTTAAAGAAATATTCACATTATCAAAGCTATTAGCATTTTTATTAATATTTATACCACCATTATTAATTTACTTCCCATTTAAAAATTTTTGGGCTAATGTTTTTCCAAAATTTATGGCAAGAAATAAAGGTACACAAAAGATAGCTAAGTTTTATCCTAAAGATGTAAAGCATAGTTCTGAAGATGGTTACTATTGTGAAATCCCTGTCTTTAAGAATGTTATCTTAGATTACAATGCTAAAGAAGATTTCTCCAAATACTTAAAACTCTTTGAAATAAAAGAACATAAATTTAAGTACTATAAACCAATTAATAGAAAAAGAAAAAAGAAATTAACAAAGAAAGATAAGAAAGAAAGAAGAAAAGAAATGCTTAATGATTATTTATGGTATGCTAAGTTTTACTTTTCACAAAAACCAACCAAAGGAAGTTTGGAAGTTATATTTAAATAATCTAATTCTTACAAATATCATTGGAGGTGTTACCCTAGCAAACTTTGTTTGTTATACTCAATAGTGCTATGTAGCTGAAGTTGTTACTGTAATTAACTTGTTGCGTAGCCAATTTATTGGCTATGTTACTACTCCATAGTGGTTAGAAAAGTTTATAAACCCTTGTTTCTTAACTACTCGTATTATCATTATTGAATGACAACAAAATGAGGAAGGAAATATGAATAACAGGATTCTAACATGAAGATACCATTTACAAATACAACTATCCAAGCTTATAATATTATAAATTGTAAGGGATTTGATACAGCAGATAAAGTTGGTTTATCATTTGGAAATTGTGCAAAAGCAAAGCTAGTTCTAGTTGTATTGTTTTTTATTAATGCTTTTATTAGAAAATGGATTGGTGAAGAAATGGGTATGGAGTATTCTTTCTGGGGAGGATTAGGTGGTTCAATTTTAGCATATCTTATTTTAATAAGTATAACTGGAAACATAATGGTAGCATTCATAGCAGGAATGATTGGTATGGCTCTTGGTGGTTTCCTTGGTGGTAGTATCTTTGGTGGTGGTGATGATTATGAGTGATAAAAAGAAAAAAATAAAAAAGTTTATGAAATTTTATTATGAATGGGAACGTTTAGTAGATATCTCAAGTGGATTTTTATTAATCTTAGCATTTGTAATAGTTTTACCACAATTAATTGAGATACAAATGGGATTTATTGCTATGATAATAATTTTATCTGTAGCAACAAAAGTAACAATGTCTAGATTAAACAAAGCATTTCCAGTGTTAGCAGAAGAAACAAAACAAGAGCATGTATTTGATGAAAAGATAGATGATATAAATTTTAAAATAAAAATGATTGAAAGGAGGCTAAAGAAAATTGGAAAAGAAAAGTAAATTAAAAAAAATATTTAGCTTAGTAAACATTTTGATTGTAATTGCAATCTTAATTTACCCAACTTATTATATCTGTTGGAAATATCCATTGGAACGAGATGTATGGGGGGTTTTAGATAGAGCTCAAATTTCTGCTGAAAGTGAAGAGATGTATAAATTAGTTAATGAAGCCATAATAAACTTAGAAAATAAAAAAAGTCTATTCTCTGGACTACCCCAGACAAAAGGTAATTGTGCATTGATATTTCAAAAACCAGTAAATAATTTAGAGATGCAATATACAGCACTGGTAAATATTAGAACTAGACTTGAAAGAACAAATACATTTGATAAAAGTTCTGTAGAGTACCAAAGTGCAATAGATGATATAAGAGGGACAATAAGGGAGGTACCATATATTGATTGTTGGATATGGCATTTTAATGAGAGGTAAAAATGAAAACAAAAACTAAAGACATAATTGAATACATAGTCCTTATCTTGATTGTATCTTTTTTTATACTTTCTTTTCACCAAGCTAGCCAAATTGTCTATGATATCTATGATAATTTAGAACACAATTTTGAAACAGGAGTTGCCTTAGGAGTTACACTAACAATGGTCGCAGTTAGTTCTTGCTTACTTTTAATAGTGATAGTTAACTTAACATATACAATATTTAAAAAGGAAGATAAACATGAAAAACAAAAAGACTAAAGAACCCTATAAATTCGTATTCCCGAATATGATGTCCAAAATTATGAAAGAGGTTCCAATGAGAACTCAATTAGAATCTTCCCTAATATCAATGTCATTAATAATGATATCACTAACCCTAATGGCAATTTATCTTATCTTCTTTGGAGAATCATCTATAGCATATAAAATATTACTTTTAGTAAACTTATTTGCAGGATTTCTTTTCATTAGCAGTTTTCTAGTCACAACATATCAACAATATATTTCACATATGCAAATGATGGGTTATGATCCACAGAAAGAAAGAGAAGAAGTTTTAAAAAGAGGACACTTATTTAAAAGAATTCATCTCGCCTTAAAGGAAAGGAAAGCTGTTAAGAAAAAAGAAAAAAACTTAAAACCACAAGAGTTTCCATTATTACTAGAACAAAATAATATTGAAACAGAAGATACAGAACTGAAAGGAGGTCAAGAATAAAAATGGAAGAAAACATTTTACAACAAGATGTTGAAGACAATTTTGAAGAAGATATGGAAGACTTAGAAAAAGAGGTTGAAGAAAAACCTACAGAACCAAAAGTTAAACAAAAATCTAAGTCACAAGGTACACAACAAACTAATGAACCAATAAAAGAAACATATGAAGCATTTGCAATTCAACCAAGATTAGGAATTATGAATACACTAACAGGTGAAACAATTGAAGGATTCAAATTAGATAGAGACGAGGGTACTGTACAATTAGGAAAAATACTTTTGAATAAATTGGATAAAATATCTTTAGCTATGGGAGAATAATCAAAATGAAATTATTGAACAAAAAACCCAAAAAAAATAAAGGGCAAGTAACTGAAAAGGGTAGAAGGTCTGTACTAACAGCATTCATCTTATTATTTCCATCAATGATAATAGCAGGATTAAGTACTTTAGAACCAACAGTAGAAATGTCTGTATTGGCTATAGCTTTGTTCTTTTATCAAGCAGTATTAATCAAAAATTTTATTGATGATCATTACAAACAACAAGAGTAGTGAAACATTATTAAAATTAATTAATAAAGAAAATTATTGCTTTAAAGTTTAAAACGATAAGATTAATCTTTACATAAACATGATAAAACTCATATTTACATAAACATGATAAAACTCATATTTACAGTTGGAAGAGAAACTGTCAGTATTGAAATAGAAAAGAAAATAGTGATGTATAAAGATAGAAAGTTTCCAGCAGGCATTAAGTTCCTACCAAAAGATGATAAATTTGAAAAGTTAGTAATACTTTCTAGAAATAGAATACCAAAAGAAATTATTACTTTAATTAGAAATGCCAATAGTGGAAAAAATCTTATTGAATATCAAAATGCTAAAGATGATGAAGAATTAGTAATAATAGTTAAAAGAGATGCTGCATTAAAAGGATGTGTATTCCAAAAGAGGATTAATACTTAAAATGGGTTTTGGAGATTCAATAGTTGGTATAGTTATAATTGTAGTATTCTTAGTATTTGTTTGGTCCAAGATATATGGTCATGAAAAAGAACATCTAGACCCAATGATTGAAAAAATTAAAGGATGGTTCCATAAAGATGAAAGTTCATCTGAGGGGATGGTTGAACCTGGTGGAAGTTATGAATTAGGATATCAAGGTATCTAAATTATAATTCAAGATGGCTAATAATCAAAATAGTTTTTTTACTATTCAAAACATAATAATCATTATTATGATTATTAGCTATCTATTTATTTTTTTTGCCTACAAGCATGATATAGACCAACTTAATAATCTTATTGAAGATATTAAACTAAATTGTAACGAAACTTGTGCATACTTAAATAAAAATTTAATAATAAATAATAATTCTGTCACAGATAATCATAATAAATTAAACATTACATTCATAAACAATGGTTAATAAAAAGAGTACAAATAAAGAAAAAACTAAAGAACCAACTTGGTTACATCTTTATCTCTATAGTAGAATTAAAGAAAGAACAAAAATAGATAATTTAATTAGACCACGTATAATTATAGAAGAATTCAAAAAGATATTAAGAATTCCAAACACATTACATTATCCAATCCTACATCAAATGGAAGAAGAAGGACTTATTAAAAGAATAAATCATCAAAAATATGAATTAACAGATGAAGAAAAGAACTTAAAGATAAAAAAGATTAATAAAAAATTAAAAGATTTAGCAATACTTCAATATGGTAGAAGAAATAGGATGTTAAAAGCAATGGAAGAATGTGAGCTTATTAAAAAGGATAAAAATACTAAATTTAGAATACTAGAGTCTGATTGTGAGAAAAAAATAAAATCAATGGGAAATTATACCTTCTGGTAGTTTCCTACTTAAAAGTGGTAAACTACTCTCAAAATGCTTTAAATGAATTCTGTGAACATTCTACAGACAATCACTAATCAAAAGAACTCCCTACAGCCTTTAAACCTAATCCACACATAACTCCCACAACCACAATCTTCCCAACACCAACTGTAATTTTACTAACTCCTTTAATTATTTCTTTAGGACCTTTCTTTTCATCTCCAAACCATGAAACATTTTCTGACATAATTATAATCCTGAAGTCATCCCTGCGGTCGCTGAAATTAAAGGAACACCTATCATAATTTCTGTGAAACTTTTTATAGTATTAGTCTTCTTAGGCTTTTTACCATTACCACCTAGCCAACTTTGTTGGCTACGATAAGTCTTCGGAATCATTTGAGCAGATTTACCAACTAAAGAAAGACTCATCATCCCAGGTATTAAATGAGCTACAGATGCTGTAATCATCTTAAAGTTTAGACAATACCTGCATCCTTAGCTACACTATAAAATAATCCTAATCCAAGACCTAAGATTGCTAAAGCAAAGAAACCTGCTACAAGACTTAATATTGATCTCCCCCATGCTAAATTCATATAAGCATCAGGACAACATGTATAGTCTATTAATGTGTCATTTGCTCCATAAAATACTTCTGATGTATTTTTTAAAGTAAATGTTCCTGCTGAAAGTGTTGGTACATAATCTGTTGTTAAAGTATAATCAATACTGGCATTTCCATATGTAACACTTGTTAAAGGACAATCTATCACTTTCCATCCCGAAGGATAATTTGCTACAGTAAATACTTTTGATTCATTGATTGATCCACCAACCAATCTTGCTGTAGATATATCGATTGCTTCATTTACCACATTTGTTTTATCTGTAACTAAAGCACTTCCATTTGCAACTGCTGCAATTAAAGCTAAACCTAGTATAATCATAAAAAAACTAATTACGATTTTTGATACACTGTTATTTTCCATAATCTATTATATAATAAACCTCCTATGATTTATACGAGTAGTTTAGGTTATTTAAATGTTTACACGATTTTGCTATGATGAAATAACTAATTCACTATTTAATTAAAGTAGAAATATAATTAATTAACACTGGTCCTAACAATAAAATAAATAATACTGCTAATCCAACAACAACACAAATAAAGAATAATCTTCCAAAACTGCTATCTCCTAAGAAGAAAGATTTGGCAGCCATTACAATAATGAATAACCCAGAAAGCATAATACAAATCTTTAATACATCAACCATCCTTAAAGTAAATGTTGAATAATCTATGGGTAAATCAATTGTAAATATTACAGAATCTGTTGTGTTAAATCCATCTAGATTTTCTACTTTAATAGTCCAAGTATTAGAATCATCAACACTAGTTATTCCACTTACATTATCTCCACAAGTAATAACAACATACCCTCCACCTTCTCCTAAATCATACCAACAATTTATTCCATACAAAACTGTGTAATTTAATTGAGTAAAATGTGCTTCATAATCTCCTGTTATAGGATAAACAATACTTACCACAGCCAATGGATTAGCCGTTACATTAACATAAAGATATTTCTCAAATCCAGTATAGTTTTCATTCCCAGGATATGTGAAGTTAATCAAATACCAACCAAGAGTATTAAATTGTTCTTGATCACTAATTGGTGAACTCCCTGTTTGAAATAATGTTGTATCTATATAGACAGAAATATCTCCAGAACCTGTATCTAATGTAGCAGTTATATTTACATTTTCTGTTCTATTTATTGTATAGTTTGTAGCAGAACCATTTAATAAAAGAGTTCCATCTCCAGTTTCAATATCAATAGTCAAAGCAAATGTATCTAAACTAGTCACAGCAGTATAATTTTGTCCACTAGTAACATTATAAATATAATTATAGGTACCTACTCCAAGAATAGAATTATCTGGATTACTTACTAAAGTTCCTTCTCTATAAAGTTGATAAATTAAATCTTCATCCCCATTGTTTGTTTCAGTTCCTTCTACATTTCCAGTAGTTCCATAAGTAATTGGTGAAGTTCCTGCAAGAGTTCCATTTGGTGTTGCTTTATTTATTGTATAAGAACCTGATTCAGAACTATTTGTATTCCCAACACTATCATTAGCATACCAATAATAATTATAGGTACCTACCGATAAATCTGAAATAGAAAAATTATAAACATCTCCCACAACATTTGAAGGAGTATAATTCACTCCATCAAATTCAATTAAAACTGTTTGTAAATTTGTATCTGTAATTGTAGCATTAAATTTATAAGTTCCACCAAATGAATATATTGCTGGGTCTGATGGCGATTCTGTTAATAATGTAACAGAAGGATTTATGGAATCAATAAAGAAATATTCTACTTCTGAATCATTTACATTGTTTGAAGAATCATTACAATAAAAATTAACTATATGAGAACCCTGATTCATAGAAGAATTGGTATCCATATACTCACTTGAAATATTAGTCATTGTTATATTATCAATTCCAGAGTTCAAACTATACCAACATGAATCCATTAATGTTTCATCTGTTGATGTTATATTGAACAAAATTGAATTTGTATTATATGTTTGGTTCAAAGGGGTATTTATTGTCACAGATGGATTGATTGTATCCAAAGCAGTTACATTTACCCACCAAGTTTCAGAACCAATAGTATAATTTTGTGAAGCAGTATAGATAGTAGTTATATTAAACATCCCAGTTGCATTGAAAGCAGTAAGGTTTGATAAAGTAGAAGTCCCACTATTTATGATTGTTCCATTATTGTATAAAGTCAAAGTTGCCCCAGAATCCCCTGTAATTAATGAAGAGTTCAACCAAATTGCTGTGTTGTTTTGAATTGTTATATTGCTTCTTGAATGATTCAAATAAGTATAAACTACTGAAGATTCTTTTGCAATAGTATAATATCTTAATTCAGATGTGTTGTAAAGTTCGTTAGTCCCATTTCCATAAGCCCACCAAAAATAACTATGAGTTCCTGATGGCAGGTCTGAAATAGTTGAATTAAATATAGTTCCAGTTGAATTAAAAGAGGTATAATTTATACTATTAAAATCTAATCCTGCTGTGCCGTTTGTTTGGGTTATCGTAACATTAAAATAATAATTTGCTCCAAAAGAATATGCTGTATTGTTTACTGGATTTGAAACATAGTTTGAAAAGATTGGATGTGTAATATCTCCTGTTTCTTCTGCTCCAAAATTATATGTAGGCATATTTGATTGTCTTGGCATCACATAATACCAATCCCATGTTCCATATCCACTATTAGAACTTTCTGCTCCTACTTTTGAACTTGAAGCCCAACCAGTTGCGCTTGTTATTGACCATGTTATTGAATCTGCTCCAGAAACGCTTTGTTTATATGTAGCTATATAAGTTGTTCCATTTACTACTAATGTATGATTATAAAAAACATTATCAGCTGTATCATAAGCAGTATTCGTATTATAATCCAAAGCACCATCAAAAGTAGTAAAATGAAGAGCATTTAAAATATTTGCACCCATATTTCTTACTAAAGCCCAACCAACTGTATTACTACTCCATCTAACTAATGGAGATTGTATATCATGAACAGATACTTTACCTTTATCATAATAAGTATAGTTTTCATAGTTTATCCAATTATCACATAACCATGCAGGATGGTCTGTTGCATCTCCATCTACTTTAGTTACTATTAATTCCCCTCCAGTAACATTCATTGTTGGGGTTCCTGCTTGTTGTATTTCTGTAATGTTTGTAGGTACTCCTGTATAATCATTAAAATCATCTCCACATTGATAAGTACTTCTCCAATCATCATTAGATTCTACTTCAGTATTACCATAATAAAGATATACTGAATCGTTATTATTCATTTTAATATGTTCTATTACCGTCGTTGAATTACAAAGCACATTTCTATGTCCAACTTCACTAGTTTCTGTTGAATCTAAAAACCTAATATCACTACAATTTGAATTCATGTTTGCAGGTTTATCAAAAGTTAATTCTTGTGTCCAATTTTCATTTATAGTTCCTTCAAAAGTTATTGGTTTTTTGTAAGTCCAATCTGTATTCCACCAACTCGAATTAGTTTTATCTACAAATAATTCTCCATTTAAATCCAAATAAATTGTTCCTTTATTTCCCCACCCATTTGTTTCAACAATTGGAACATTAAAACATAATCTAAATTTAACTGTGTCTTTATTTCCAGCTTTTTGGATACTCACTTGTTCCCAAGTATTTCTTAATTCTGTTTTTCCTTCTTTGTCTGTAAAAGTTAATTGTTTATTTTTCCAATCGAATACTTCTTCGGTATAACTTCCATTTACTATTTGTGAACAATTTTCTACTTGATAAGTTCCATTAATTCCAGTTTCATCATAAGGATTACAAACTTCTTCATAAGTATTTTTCAAAACTTCTTCAGATTTCCATTCATAAAATTGAATATTATTTGCTTGATTTATATCAAAATTTGTTTCATTTACAATTGTTTTTAAATCTAAATTATCAGAACTATCCTGTAAGTTTTGAATTTCTATATCTAAACATTTTTCTATTATACTATTTTTACTAAACTCAAAAGAAACTTTATATTTATCTGAGACAGTTCTACTATTTGTACCAAAAGTGTAAATATCTGATTCCTCACCAATATGTAGTTTAAAAAATTCATTATTATAATCATAAATTACAATTTTTTTTTTATCTATAGAATATCTATCTAAAGGTAATCCATCAATCCAAATATCTTCTTCCAAAGAATTATACCTTATTATTAAATCACTACCTTCCATATAGGAATTAATACTAGAATCTACATCTACATCATCTTCAAATGTATAAATAATCTTTTGATTTTTAAAATTATTAGCTAAGAAAAAACTACCAATTAAAAATAAACTAAGAACTATTAAAATTAATACTTTTAAACTTTTTTTTTTACCATTTTCTTCGAACCCCACCCTGCTCTAGCACAGAATCAGCTGGTCGGTTAAATTCATTTGCCTGACCTAATAAATTTGGCATTTTTTTAAACATGATTGACTTACCACCATTAACTAAAACTTGTGGATGGTTTGGACCATACCTATGAGTATTTATTTGTGGTCTAATTATTGATTGAACTCGTTTTGCTGAATATGGTTCTGCAACTTGTTGTCCTTGTTGTCCTTGTTGCCCAACTTGTTGCAATTGATCTTGGCTTTGTGGTCCCCATAAGCCACCACCTAATCTACCAAACATTGCTCCAGCTTTTGAAGCAAAACCACCACCTCTTTGCATTGCTTGTTGCTGTGCAGCTTGCTGTGCTAATTGTTGTCGATATTGTGCTTGGGTCATTTGTTGTTGTCTTGCTGCCATTAATCTTGCTTCATATTCTTGGTCTGGTTCTTCAAGAAATTGGTCATCTGAAGATGGTTGATAACGAGGATCAGTTTGCATCGCTATTTGTTCCGCCTCGTATCTTTCTTGCATTTTTGCCTGCTTTTGAGCTTCAACTAATCTTCTTTTTGCTTTATATTCAGAAAGCATTCTACGGTATATTTTTGTTGGAACCCTAACTGGTCTTCCATCTGGTAAATATCTTAATTTATAAGTACCATGAGGACGTCCACGACCTCTACTTTCTTTCTTTCCTTTTTTTTCAAATGAAACAGATCCAGCTAATGCTTCTTGTGGCATCAATGCACCAAGAACTCCTGTAATTGCTCTGCCTGCTGTTCGAGATTTTTTATAGGAGATTCTTGGTTGTGATCTTGGTAGTCTAATAGATTCAATTCTTTTTATATTTCTTCCAACTTGTTCTTTTTTTAATGTTGCCCTCTTCTTTCTCAACTCTCTTAATTCTTCTAATTGACTTTTTTGTACTTTTGCTCCAACACTTTTCATAAGTCTACCTTTCTCCACCATCTTCCTATATTCTTCTGTTGTTAATTTTACCATTTTTTTGATTTATTTGTTGTTTTTGTAAAATAATTAAGGGTTTAGGTTATTTAAACCCTTACATTAATTTACTATTTAATTACTGGCTAGCTCTATTTATCATCCTCGGCAGTATTAATATATTCATAAATACTGTAACAATTGTCATCATAATAGATATTAAGATTTGACCATAACCTATACACATAAATAATATAAAAATAAATGAATATGTTAAACAAGTATCTTGAGATGTACCTCCTAGTACTAAGATGATGTACATTATTATTGCTAATCCAAATGTTGCAGCCCAAAAGCTACCAAATATTTCTATAACAAATAAAGTCCATAGTGACATCATTTTATGATATAACCCTCCCAGACCACCAACTTAAAACTGCCATAACATACATGATTGCAATTACTCCCCCAGTTAAACCAAACAACATAATTGCTAACGGACAAAATTCAAGGCTTGTACACCCAAACAATGATGAATTACTCATAAAAGCATTATATAAACTAATTATTGGAAGTGCTCCTGCACTAAAGAACAATGTAGCAACTGGTAAAAATAGCACAGTATCAGACTTGGTAACTAAATATACTCCAACAGCAAATGCTCCAGCAACACCCACAACACTAAGTATACTAACTAAAAGACTAGTATCACTCCATCCAACAGGATCTAGTACAAATTCAATTATACTCGGTTCTGTATTATTAATTATTGTAGTGGAATTATATGGATCAAGAGTATAACTCTCTGTAGAATATGCACCATGAAAAAACATAATAGTCAATTGAATAACAATCAATAAAATTACCATTGGTCCTAGTTTCATTTTCTTTTTTTGCCTCCTTTTTTTATTTTTTGATTTTTCATTTTATCTATGTTTTTGTAATTGTACTCCTAAATAGTGTGTGATTGATATCATTAACATATATCCTACAAGAATATAATTATTAATAAATTCACTAGATCCAAAATTATCTAAATAAAAGAATCCATTAAGTCCATCATGTCCTGCAATACTTCCCATAAAAATAACAGCAGTTAAAAATATTAAAAAAGCTCCAGGGTTTGATGTATCAAAATGTGTGAGTTTATTGAATGTGGCTATTCCAATTGCTAAAAACAAAAAGATAAAAACTATTCTATTAAAATCAGATGTGTTAGTAGTATCCTCTCCAACCTCATGCCACTCATCAAATACTCCTCTTAAGTTAAGCCAAAATTGTTTGAATGTTCCATCCCTTTCTGGTATGTCTACATTAATCCAATGAGCATCTGCTTCTAATAAAATATAACCATTTCCTAAATCAACATAATATCTTCCTTTAATATTGTCAGTGGCTGTTACATTATACATTTTTGAAATAGTACAACCTGCAGCAGCACAAGCAGAACTCAAAGAATCTAATACATAACCACTATTATTGATAATTTCAAACTTTGCATTAACAATATTATCTTTTGAAGAAACAACCTGAAATGAAAAGTTCTGATTACCTGTTGAAATCAAACCAGAAGAAGGTAATAAAAAATATTTAATTCCCTCAATTGGAGCAATATAAATTTCATCATCAACACTAAGACAATTTATCGTTGCAGTGTAAGTGGTTTGTGTTGGGCGAATAGTTGTTGATGTAGTGACACATCCTGTTTTTTCGAGGGTGAATCTGTGATTATAATCTGGATTAACCCAAAATGTAACTGCTCCAGCTCCATCAGAAGTTTCCTTTCCAACAATAGTCCATACACCAGTAAATTGCCTTTCCATAGTTACATCTGCTCCTATCACTATATCTCCATTTTCATCTACTACTTGAATTGTTGCATAGATTCCATCAGCACTTGAAAGTAAGTATAAGGTTTTGTGTGTTATGGTGCTTGTCAAATCAGTAGAATCATCATACTTCCTTTGTGGATAGCCTGTAGCAGAGTACTGAAATGTTCTAGTGTTTTTCATAGTACTTGTATTTGGAGTAAAACAAAAATTGTATTCACTCATATTTACCAAGTTTGAGTATATCAAACTTTCTGTAATACTACCATCTCCTAACCAATACTCAATTGTTGAAGTATCAATCTGACCACCAATTCTTGTTAATGTTTCCTCATCTAAAAAAGTTAAGTTAAGGAAAGTTGTATTTAAATAATAATCACTAACATTACAGATATTAAACTCTGTGGAATTTACTGTTTGATTTGATTTAGATGAAGAAATTACATCTCCACCAAAAGTAAAGTTCCAATAAATTTCTCTTGTTCCATTTGTTGAGTGGGTAATTGTTGTAGAATAAGTATCACCACTTAATGTAGAAGCATATGAAGTTCCACCATAAATTAATGCTGTTGAAGTAAGACTAGAATTAGCAGTAACATTTACTTGGTATGATTGTGTGTCAGTTTCATAAGTAAGTGTACTAAAATTTCTTGAATTTTCTAAAACTTTGTATGACCAGTTAAAGAAAGTTTCATTTAAATTATTAACAGAATCATTAGCATAAAATGTCATATTGTAATTATCTTTTTCCAAGATGAATGTAGCATTACCTTCTGTACAATTTACATCCACATCTGTTCCATTATAATCATACCAGCAAGAACCAAGATGTGGGTCTGCATATGTCCAATTAAGAGGTTCATCTTCTCCAACAGCCCCATAATCTTCTAAAGTAGTTGGAAGATTTATTGTTAATTCAGGGATAATTGTATCTATTGAAATTGTTCTATTTGATGTCGCAAAAGTACAATCATCATCAATATTACATACTTGACAATTCCATAAATAATCTCCATCAGTAATAATAGTATGATTGAAAACAACATTTTCAGACAAACCACTTAATCCAGTTGTTGTGTTTTCTATTTGAAATGTTCCACTTTGATTTGTCCATAAGCTTATATTTACAATTGTTGCTCCAGCAGTTCCATCTCCAGAACAATTAAAAAGAACACTTGTTACAGGAGAAACATAATTATCTATTGGTGAATTTAAAGTTACAAAACCATCACCAACATAATCACTATAAATTTCATCTGCAGTTCTTTTAACACTCCAAACAGTTGCCTCATCAATTTCACCCTCAAATGATTGACCGATATTAGCAAAAGTTCCTGCACCACCACCTATAGTTATATAATCAATAATACCTGGATATGAACTACTTGACTTAGGTCCAGTGGTATCCAATACCCCATTAAGATATATGTCTATTCCAGTAGTATTCCATGTACAAGCATAATGAAACCAAGTATTTTCTGTGACAGTACTTGTTGAATAAACAAATTCCATAGTATTTGCTGCGGTTGGAATTCCACACATCAAATGATTAGTAATATTTACACCAAATCGGTTAGAATTATGGGCTGCTTCTGTAGTATGTGAAAATGCCACATTGTGTTGAGTATCATTTATATTCAACCATGCTTCAAATGCTCCACTAGCATGAGGAGGGAGTAACCCTGTACCAGCAGAATATAATACATTCTGTAAAGCACCATTAAATTGTGAAGCATTTGTTTTATACCCTGGTGCCACACTTACTGTATTTTTTTTGGTTAAATTATATGCTCCTTTTTCATCAACCCATGTATCATCATCAAACAAATACCAAGCCTTTAAACCAGTAGAACTAGTACCATTCCAAACAGCCCACTCATCTGTCCACTTCCCATTACTTTGAACCTGCCAGTCAACTGTCCTGCTCGGCTTTTTTTGCCCTTCTAAAATAACTTGGTAGGTACCTGCCCTAACATTCTGTCCAACTTCATATGTAATTTTTATTCCCTTGCTTTCAATATAAAATTGATAAGAACGAATGTCTTGCTCTGTTCGTGAACCATCAGAATTAATTGTTTCAAATCTTATATCATCAATCAATGCACCATCTTCATAGATTGTTATTTCTTTTTCAGCAGAACAATATTCTCCACAAGTATCTGTGTTATACTTTAGTTCAGCTTGCCAAAGTTTAGCACCTCTCCCAATTCCAAGGAAAAAACTATTATAGATATCAATCTTCCCATACTTAGAAGTAGTATCATCAAGAGTAAATTGTTTTTTATTATCCCAATTAGCTGCACTAATAGTTCCTAGAAGTAGCACAACTATAAAGACACTTACTAATACTAAACTTACTTGTTTGTTCATTTTCCCTCCGTAGCCAATTTTATTGTAGCGAACTTTGTTTGCTATGGCTATACTATGTATATCAAGAGAATTCATCATCCTTTTTAGGAATGATTAATACCCTGGGTATTGTTGTTGAGCTTGCATTCCCCCACCAAACATTCCAGACCTTTGTCCTACTAATGCACCAACTCCCATGATTAGAACCACAACTATTATATATGGCAAATAAATATCTAACAAAAGACAGCTAGTTGTTTGTACATCTATACTTGAATTGTAACATGGCTCGGAAACTCCAGCACCACAAATAGAAGTTGTTGATACACAATTTAACCCATCAGATCCTCTGGCATTCGAAATTGTTTCCTGAAATACAGGTATTAATGCCATAAATACAACTATAGTTATAACTAATAACATTAAATTAAACACAATCATTTGTCCTCGATTGTTCATCATTTCTATTTTCTCCTCCTTATAATTCTATAAAGATAAGCCTGCCAATTTTGACATTGACAGGATTCATAAAAACTAAGAGGAAGGAAGGATTCCCAAATAGTATTATGAGTAGTAATCATTTTAATTTCGTGACTGATTTAATTGGTTCAGGTAAAGACATCTCTAGTAATTGTTTAAATGTTAATCCTTTCCTTCTAACTTCTTTAAGTTTAAGATGCCAAGATACTTGATGTGTCTTTTTATTTGTCGTGACATTGACAAAATCTTTAAATTTCATATTATATCTTAACCTCCCTTGTAATTTTTAACATCATACTACTAGTAAAGTAGTTTGGGTTATATAAATGTTTACAAGATTTTGCTATCTTAAAGTGGTAGCAAAAGTTGTTACTACTTTGTAGTGGTTAGAAAAGTTTATAAAGGGTGTTTTCGTACAAATGATAGATGGAAGAAAAAGTATTGAAGAATGGATTAAAAATTCTCTTTGAAAAAAACAAAGGCAAGGCTGTTTATTTAGGATTTTTAATAAAAGGGGGAGGAATTAATGAACAAGAAAATAAGAAAGGAATTTCTCATTTTATTGAACATATGATTTATAGTGGAACAAAAAAAAGAACTCGTGAAGAAATACTATATGAACTTGAAAAAAATGGAGGAATGATACAAGGACTTACAAGTGATACTAGCACAGTTCATCTTTGTACATTTAACAAAAAAGATTTAGATTCTTCATTAAAGATAATTCTAGATATGCTTAAAAATACCCAGTTTAATGAAGAAGAAATCAAAAAAGAAAGAAAAATAATTTTAGAAGAAGTAAAAACTAGAAAAGATAATAAGTTAATATACTCAGTTGATAGCATCCAAAAAATGTTATTTAAAAAACCTTTTGGAGAAAAAGTTATTGGTACACCAAAGAATATTAAATCTTTCACAAGAAAAGATTTATTTAAATGGTATAAAAAATATTATGTTCCAGAAAATATGACTTTGAGCATCATTGGAGATATAGATTTAAACAAGGTAGTAAAAGTCTTAAACAAAGAATTTATCTCAAAAAATAGTTCATTTAAAAGAAAAAACCCCATCCCTAAAAAAGAACAAAAAGATGTGTTTAACAAAGAAATAAAACAATCAGTATTAGCTATTGCTTATCACTTACCAAAAACAAATGAAAAAGGATTCTACTCTTCATTACTTTTTAATGCAATATTAAATGAAGGAATGTCTTCTAGGCTATTCCAAAAAATAAGAAGCAAAAAGAATCTTTGCTATAACATTTTTGGAGGGGTAGAAGCAAACAAGTATTACTCAATAGGAACAATATTTGTTGAAGCAAAAAAACAAAACTTAGATAAAATAGAATTGATAATTACTGAAGAATTTCAAGACATTGCTAATAACTTAACAGGCAAAGAATTAAAACAAGTCAAAAATAAAATAACTAAAAAAGACCAATTAGACGATGAAAATAAAAAACAAAAAGTTTTGTCTATCTTGGAGAAAGACAATGCTGAAATGCCTCAAGACATTAAAATAATCCAAAGGAAAATTTTAGAAGTTACATTAGATGAAGTTAAAGATATTCCTAAAAATATTCTACAAAATGGATATAGTCGGTTTAGACTTATTTCTAAATAAAAATGGTTTGCAAAAAAGCACGAGACTTGTTACATGAAAAACAGAAACTACAAATAACAAAAGAAGAAAATCGTGAAAAAAATGATAGAATTTTAAGAGAATATCTTGAAAACTCTATATGCCCAGATTGTGGAAGTACAAATATCCGAAGAATTTTTTTCGAAAGTGTTCCTTCTGTTATGGGGATTGAGTTTTCTTGCATTAGATATTTATTAATATGTGAACAATGTAAATGTCATACAACAACTTCTGGAACACATATTCTGGATAACAGAAGAAGTGTTGATAAATATTTATTAAGAAAAAATAAAAAAAGAACTTTCTCGGAATGGTTTTTAGGAATAAATAAAGATAAAGAAGAATCTAAATGGTTTAACCGTTATTTTTTTCCTCCTCCAATAAAAGGTATTTATTTACCTCCAATGATTATTTCTTAATTGGCTTATAACTTTTTTTAGCCAAGATCATAATATCTTTAAACTTCTTCTTTGGATATTTGTTTCGTTCAGCCATTAGATGCTCTAACCAAGGATTCTTAGCTCTCTTTATCTTTTGTACTTTTTTTGCTTTCATTTATTTCTTACCTCCCTTCGATTTTTTTGATTTTTTAAGTTTAACTATTGGACATGCTTCCCCAAGCTTTTTTCTTTTACCAATTCCTACTTTCATCTTTTGATAAGATTCTTTAAAAGGCCCAGTGCTATCCTGTAATCCCTTTTTCTTTTTTCCCATGTTTATTTTTTCCTCCCTTTTGATTTCTTCTTTTTAGTTGACTTTTTTTTAGTGGGTTTCTTTTTCACAACTTTCTTAGGTTTTTTTATTCCCAAAGTTGAAACTCCTCTTCTAGCTGCTGCACCCTTTAGAGATATTTGTCTAATTTCTCCAGGAGAAGTAATTCTTAATAATTTCTTTTGTACCATAACACCTTTTTCTTTTCCAGGTCTGAACATAACTTTATGCAATGCTGTTGGTTTCTTACGAGTTCTCTTTACTGGTTTTAAGGATTTTACAAGTCTATATGAAGCTGCTGCTTCCTTTACTGTTTTTTCCATTCCTATTGCATGTGCTCCTTCTTTTGTTGCGAAAGCATAAGGTATTTTTGCTTTTTCCCATTTTCCTTTTCTCCTAATTTCAATTCCATATCCTTTTTTAGGGAGAGGTTTTTTCTTTTGTGGAAATCTTTTCATTGAAGGAACTTTTAACTTAATTATTGGAGGATATATTTCTGGTTTTTTAGGTACAGGTCTTGGTCTACTAACAATTGCTGGAGTGACAGCTACACTTGGTGCTACTTTTAATGCTTGAACTACCTTTAATCTTGGTACTTGTATTGCCCTAGGAACTTGTACAACTCTTGAAATTGGTCTAATTATTGGTTTTATTATTAATGAAGGTAATAAAACAGTTTTAGGTTTTAGTTTCAATTCTGGTTTAGTCACAACATCTAATTTAATATCAGATATAACACGAGGAGTAATGTCTATTCTATCTCTTGCTAATCCAGCACCCCAATCAGTGACACCAACTTTCACTGGCAATAAATCAATATCCAAAACTTTATCTGGAGCTAAATCTACTTGGTCAATTACTCCTACTGGAACCTTTACTCCAACTCCTAATGTGGAAATATCTGAAATAGCTAAGCCAGTTCCACCAACCATATAAGGTAATCCTTCTCCAACCTTTGTTATTGGTGGTGTTACTTTAACTTTAGGTGTTGGTATTTTTATTTTTGGAGGAGTTGGAATTAATGTTGGAGGTGGAAGTTCTAAAACAGAAACTTGTTTTGTTGTTAAAATCTGAGAGGGTTTTATTTTTGTGGGAATTACTTCAAAAGCTACTGGAGGAGTAGGTTTTGGTTTTGGTGGAACCTCTTTGAACCACCTTGGTATTTTAATTAAATCTGGAGCTTCTTTCTTCCCAACACCCAAAATAGTTACATCGTAAGGTTTTATTACTTCAGCTCTAACACCAAATAAATCTCTTCTACCAACTAAACCAAGACGAGCCTCAATATCTTTTGGAGATAACCTCTCAATCATTAGATGTTTTTCTGTTTTCTTACCAGCTTCAAAAAGATTCTTTAATTCAGCCTTAGGTGGAATCTTATCTACCCAATCATCTAATAATTCATAATGAGATAATCTTGTCTTTTTAAATTTAACCTTCCTAAAATTTGGTTGATACATTCGCCATATTGTTTCATCTATTTTACCGACTTTCACTTTTCCCACATCTGCCACTAATCTATCAACTAAAACATATGGGTCATGCATTTCTCTTGTAATCATTACTCCCTCTTTCTTGATTGTTTTCACAGAACTTCTACCTGCTTTATAAAACAAGATTTCTGAATGTTTAGAACCCTTAGGAATAGTAACTAGCTGAAGATGAACATTTATTGGTTTTCCTTGTGCTCCCAATTGATAACTAAATTGAATCATCTTATCACCTCTTGCGGTACTTAATGAACTAGATAAAGTAAATGAATCTGCACCAGTAATGTATGCTTTAGGAACTTTTGGAAGTCTAGGCATTTCTAGAAATCCTCTTTTTACACCTATCCTTGTTTTAGTCATTCCTTCAACAAATTTTATTGCCTCCTTTTCTGTTTTGAATACTTTTAAGTTAAATAAATCATCTACCATAGTTAACTTTTCTACAGAACCAATAACTTCTTTTTGTTTTCCAAACCCTACCACTCCAATGTCAGTTTTAGGAACAAGTACTTCTCTCTCTGCTCTTACTTTTAAAACTACTGCTTCTTGTTTAGCTGCCTCCAATTTACTTTGTTCAATTTGTTTCATTAATTTATCATACTTAACTTGAGACATCTTTCTACCACCAAAAGTAAATTTCTTGCTTGGAATAAACTTCTTTAATGTCTTACCAACTTTCCATGCTGCTCCAATACCTAAAAATGCTCCAGAGACACCCATAGCAACTAATGCTTGATTCTTAATTTCAGTTTCTAATTGTGGGACAACAATATCCATATATTCTTTTTCAGGAAGATGTTCTTCTCCTTCTTCTAAATCAGTTTTAATATAATCTTTATAATGCTTTTCTGCTTCTTTTTTAGCTATTTCTGGGGCATCTTGATAATCTTCTCTTGCTAGTGCTACATCTCCTGCCAAAAGAACTGGTGCTAATGGTCCAGCAGCTACATATGGGGCAACAGTTGCACCAAATCCAACAACCCTTCCAAATTCTTCTGGAGTATAAGGAATAATATATTGTGACCAATCAACATCTTCCCTCTTTACTTTACCAGCCCTAACATCTTTCATTATTTGATCATATTCTTCAAAAGTAGAAACTAATCTTCCAGGTCTTGATTCTGGTGGAAGTCTACCGAAAGTTTCTTCATAAGATATCTCAGCACCTTTTACTGCAGCTTTGGTAAGAAAACGTCTAATTCTTGGTTCAGTTGCAATTACTTGTCCAACTGTTACTCCTGTTGAAGGAAGATCTCTACCACTCGGACCAATACCAACTGGACCAATACCTACTACTGGTGGTAGATAAAGAAGTCTCTCTGCAGGCATATCTGATATAGCACTTATAATTGGTTGTTTAGCAACATACTCAAGTTTTGGTTTAGCAAATTCTACGATAGGTGGAACTACTCTCTCAGTAACAAACTCTGGAACATCTCTCACAAATTCCTTAACTGGTTCAACATAAATTTCCTCTGTCCTCTGCCCAGCCTTACCAAAATAATGTGCTGCTGTACCATATACTTTACTAAAAACAGTTTGTTTTGGTGCAGCAGAAATTTCCCAACCAGTTACACCTGGAATGTATTCTGGTAGTTGTGGTCCAAAAGCTGGTCCTGTTTCTATGACTGGAGCAACATCCCGAAATTCAACTTTAGTTGGGCTAATAATATGTTTTTGAACTACTGCAGGTAAATCTTTATAGATTGCAGCAAATTCTTTTTGAGTTTCAGCAAATCCTAATTCTGCCATTCCAAATTTAATATCTTGAGCATGTCGCTTTGCTTCAGCTCGGAATTGTCTTTTTGCTTCAGCTCGTTGAAATTGTGCTTGAACCTTCTGACCTTGAAACCCAGCAAATGAAGAAGTATATCCACTAAGATGTTTTTGAACTATATCTGCCTTACTGCCTGCAAGTCCACTAGACCATCCACCCTTCTCAGCTTGATATGTTTGTAAATCTGACCGAAGATCATCTAGATGTCTTTCAGTTCTCTCAGTTTGAGGTCTTGCTCTTACTTCAGCTATTTTTGCTTGCTTACCTTTTATCAAACTAGTTAATCGAGAAATTTGTTTAGAAATAGATTCTTTTGCTTTTTGATATTGTGGCTCTAAGTATTTAGGTTTTGCTAAACCTGGACGAACTTGTGCAACCTGTGTTTCAAATCCTGCTTCTTGAGAAGATAGTTGTCTAGTTGCTTGTCTTTTAGTTGTTTGAAATTGTCCTTTTCTTGCTTGTGCTTGTGCTAAGGTTTGTCTTTGTAACTGAGCTCTCGTTAATGGGGCTAATCTTGCCTTTTCAATTTCTTGCCTTTGTCTAGCTATTGCTTGACGTTGTTGGGCTATTTGTTGTGCTACTGCGTTGTTTGTCATTAATATCTACCACCTCTCTTATATCTTTTTAATCTAGTTTCTCTCATCATTGGTCTTGGTCCAAAAACTATTGTTGGTGATGGTAATATTGCTGGTGCTTGTATTGGTAAAACTGGCATTGTTGGAAACTTTCCATTCGGAGGTAAACTTGCTAAGAAATCATTACGTGCTTCAACACTTTGTAAGTACTTATCAATATCTGAAATATCTTTCTTAAGTTTTATTTTTCTCTTTTGAACTCTTTGTTGGAATTGTTGTTGTTCTTTCCTTTGTACACGACTAAGCATTTGCCTTTTTGGGTGTAATTCTAAAGCTGTATAAACTTTTGGTTTTACTTTTTGTAATTCTCCAAGCCTACTCACTGCTTGTGCTCTTTTTTCTGTGAAATCCATATTTTATTTTTTTTAACCTCCTTTTTGATGATGTTTTGTTTGATTGGTTTTGGAAAATTAATATTAAGAAGTTCGTTTGGAGTAATGCCTAACTTTTTAAGCTTTCTCGCTTTAAGATTGAAACTAATTTGATTATTTCTACGATTTTGGGTTAAGTTCGCAATATCACGCAAGTACATTCTATCTACGAGTAGTTTAGGTTATATAAATGTTTACAAGAATTTGCTGACTTTTAGTTAGTTCCCTTACTAGAATTACAACTCTTACATAACAATTGAATGTTTTCGATATTATTAGTTCCACCTTTTATTACAGGAATAATATGATCAATAGTTAATTTATCTTCTCCAACGAAATGAGATTCTTTGTTGTAACCTTTACAGATTCCTTTACTTTCTTTTCTTAATTTCTTTATTTCCTTTAAAGTGTAAGATCCCCCATTACCCTTTTTTCTTGTTCTCCTTCTGTGATCATAAATTTTACCTTGTTCTGGATGTTCTTTATAATATTTTTTACTGTATTCTTTCCTTTCTTCTGGATGTTCTTTATAATATTTTTTACTCTTTACATTTTTCTTTTCTTTAAATTCTAAATTATCTTTATGCTCGCTATAGTACTTGTTACTAAATTTCTTTTCTTTTTCAGGATTATCTTCATAACGTTTTTTATCATATGCTTGCTTTTCTTCCTTGTGTTCTTCATTATATTTTTTATTATATTCTTTTATTTCTTCTTTATGTTCTTCATTGTATTTTTTATCATATACTTTCTTATATGCTTTTCTCTTTGGTGTTTTACTATATGCTTTTGTTTCTTCTGGATGTTCTTCATTCCATTTTTTCTCTTGACATTTCTTACAACAAAACTTTTGTTTAGGATGAAATTTGTTTGGTTCAAATTCTTTTCCACACTGTTCACATATTTTTTTATTCATTCTTTCTTATTTAAGAAATATTCCATTAATCTATTCAAGATTTCGTCATAAGTTTCTCTTTTTGTTATTCTTAAATCTCTCATTTTAACTAATGTCTTATGTTCTATTTGAATGGTTGTTCTCTGTTCCATACATAACATAAGCATAACAGGGTTTATAAACTTTTCCCACCACTATAAAGTAGTAACAAACAAAGCTTTCGCTACATATAAAAAATAAAAAAAAGAGGGAGGTAAACCTCCCCGTTAAAAATAAATTAATCAAAAAGGCCAAGCGCCTGTTCCTTCTTTATAATGTTGGATTGCCTTGTCGACATTGACATCATATAAATCTTTAAAGTCATGTAACATACCAGAGACATCTTTATAATCCTTAAGGTTTATTGTTATCGTGTGTGAGTCTGGAGCATATCCACTTCTCATACGTTTTGTAATTCGCAAAGAGATCTTTTGCCCTCTCTTCTTAATTATCAACATGTCAAATGCCATTTAATTACTAAGAAAAAATATCACGGCAGCAATCACTATCACTCCAATTATAATTAAAGTTTTCTTATCAACTGGTTTCTTATGAGCTGAATTAAGATATGCTTGTAATGTTGCTTTAATTAAAAGTTCATCACTATCTGTTGCATCTCCTCTACTTTTTATCTCTTCGTAATCTAGATTGCTCACTGGTCGTCGATCTATGCCTTTGATAATTTGACAAGTATATTTTCCAAGTCTCCAAAAACTTCTTGGGTCAACTTCATAAGGTCGATTCTTTATAATTACAACATTACCAAAATAAATTGGGTAAAGTCTAGGAGGTTCTATTTCTCCTTTAATATTCAAGAACCATACCAAAATCTGATTACGCTTCTTTCTTGAAGATTTAAATATCTGCTTCCATTTAGTTGGCCACTTATACTTGTTCTTCTTTTTCTTTGAAAAAGATTTTGTATGCTTTATGTATTTCCCAAATTTGTCATTGTACAAAATTCTATTAAGCTTTTGGTCAATACTCAAACCAACATCTGGTTTTTTACCAATAAAAGATTTGTACATTAAATTAACCTTTTGCGTTTGGTTATATTTAGAAATCTTTGTAAGATAAACTTTAGCCAAATCTTTTATTGGAGGTCTATGACCAACTGAATTGGTTTTATTTTCATCGGAAATATCTTCCTTTGATATTAATGCTTTTTGTTTTTTCCTAAAAAAATTGTTCATTTTAAGTATTTTTTTCTGAAAAGATGGTTTGTCTTATTACCTTTTTTTGTTTTTTCCTGAAAACATTTTCCATTTTCCGTCGTTAAATTGTGGAAGAGCAGTTGTATCAGATGAGCTTGACCTTGAAGCATATTTTTTTGATGTTACAAATAGTTCTGTAAACCATCCTTCTTTACTCATTGCTGAGTCAGTAATAATCTTTGCTTGGTCTTTAAAAAACTTTGCAAAAATTGGGTGATGAAATGTATTTCCTAACAAGGCTATCTTTTGACAGCCCCTTACACTTATTCCTAAATCTCCAAGTTCTATCTTATTAAGATTACTTACCTTAGTCGAATCTTTTTTTGTTAAAACAGAATTGAATAAAGCATAGATACCACCCATTGGTTTTGGTTCTGATGGAGTAAAATCTATGTCTTCATCTGGATAATCAAAATCATCCATTCCCTCTTCATCAAAATCATCACCTTCTAAAGGTATATATTCTGAATCCCCTCCAAGAAGCTCTTCATCACTTCCTTCCATTTCTTTAGTCTTTACCTCCTTTCACTTATGTAATATGTTAAGTTAATTTTGTATTTATGAATATTTCTAATCATCTTGAATCCCCTCCCAAATTGAAACAAGCATAATAGTCACCCCAATCCCAATCAATGTTATACCAGCTCCCTGAGTATACATATTTGTAATATCATTTAAACCATAGACAGTTAAATATATTCCTCCAAGAGTAAATAAAATAGCACTTATAAAACCAAACCATAAAATTTCAGATTTTATTCCAATTAGTAAGAAAATTAGTGCTAATGTTATAAGGATAATTAAAAGAGGATTATTTAAAACAGAAACATCCTCAGTTCCTGTTTCTGTAATGTAGAAAAAATATTCCCATGTATCTAAAGTTCCACCTTCATCTCCAAAACCATTTACAATATATTTTCCTAAAACAGTTGTATTACAAAATGAATAACTATAATAAGTATCATCTTTAGTCATAACTACTTCTGTTAATACAATGGTAGATTCTGAATTAGTTATCTTAGAAATATTATTGTATGTACAATCAGGACAAGTCTGTGGTAATTCAACGCAATCAAATCTTTTAAAGTCTCCTAAGTCAGATATTGCTGCTGATGCTAAACTAAGTAAGAAGAGACTGATTATTAGAGTTAGTAATATTTTTTTCATTAGATTAATATAAATTTAAATAGTTTATGTTATATAAATGTTTACCACAATTTGTTGCCCAATTTGTTGCTTTGTTTGTTAGTTTTTTATTTATCATTTTTCTACATAATTATAAATCTACATCCAGAATTTACAAATAATTGATCTCCTGTTGTTTGGGCATTTAATTTTGTTGTAGTTACATTTGCTGAATTAATTAGGTAAAGTTTCCCTCCTGTTGTTACATTAATATCTCCAGTTCCTGTTGTAACATCAACTCCATCGCAAGTTTGAGTGTCTGAGATTACCCAATCTTCATTTAATGTTGGGGAACAATCTCCTCCAACAGACTCAGTATAATTTACAAAAACATAAGTATAATCTAAATAAAAATCATCTGGTCCTCCTCCATCATTAGAAACTAATTTCATTCTAAAGTTATTGATATTTGAACAAGTAACTCCTGTAGCAGGATAGCTATATGTCGCTTTTGTTCCAGTAGGCGCCCAAGTATTTGTTCCACATTTATCATAAGTTGTTCCATCAACTGAACAAGTTAGAGTAACTGTCTCTCCAGCTGGTTCATCTTGAGCCCAAATATCTAAGAAAACTGTAATATTTGAAAGAGTATTACAAGATAAATCAGTATAATTAATAACAAAATATTCATTTTTATCTAAAGTTTCATAACTTGCATCAGATGTGTCTATATTAGAAACAGTGCAAGAACCAGTCCCTTCACTATCACACTCTATTACTGTTAAACTTGTAGTTGGATCAACAATATAATCAAACTCTAAACTTCCCCCAACAATTCTTAAATCAAAAGTGTCCTGAGTTCCAATTAAGTTTGTTAGGAAAACTTTGTTGTATTCATTTGAAATAATATTTGTAAATTCTGCGATGATTTCTGTTCCATCAATTTCATATACCTCAACTTTTGGTGTTCCACTTACAACTCTCGGATAAACTGTAATATCCCTTGAAGAATCTAATTTTGTTTCAAATGTAACTCTAACATAATTTCCATCAAAAATTTCCTCACTCCAAATTCCATCTAACTGATAAACTTCATTATAGATATTTGAAATAATATTCCTTTCTGAATTCAAATGATTTGCATTTGTTATTTTAATTATCCCAAAAAAGACTAGTACATTTTCCCATGTATCAGAAATTAAGGAAGCTTGAACTACTGGAATTCCTGATAGTAATATTAAAAAAAATCCTACGCAAACTATTGTTATAATTAATTTTTTATTTTTGTTTTCAACCATTTTATGTGTGTCCTAATATAAGGGCAGTTGAATTATCATAAATATACCCTCCACCAGAAAAGTTTATTGCTTCATTGAAAGTAACATTTTGTGTAAAAGTTTCACTTATATTTGTCATGGCGATATTGTCATAACCTGGAAAAGTTACAAGTGCATCATAAGTAGAATTGTAAGTTCCGTCTGTATAGGTTTGATTATAATTAAAGTCATCATAAGGAGTTGATTGATTATAACTCCATTTATCATAAGTTACATTATAAGTTCCACCTATATAAGTTTGATTATAGTTCCAATCTATTGAAGAATATAAAGTTGTAGCATGAGTTTCATTCCAAGAAGCATTTCCTCCTGCACCACTATATAAAGTATCTGCATAAGTCTTGTTCCAACTTTGATTATCATAAAAGTTTGTTGAACCTTGTGTTAAGCTGTCTGTATCTTTAGCTTCAAACAAACTATTAAATAAAGTTTCAAACCAAGTTACTAAAATATTTAAAACACCATTGTTATCTTCCATTTGAGTTGCATTGATTGTATCCATATTGTTCCAATATCCAGATTGATTGTAGTTCCAATCTATAGATGAATATAAAGTATTAGCATGAGTTTCATTCCAAGAAGCATTTCCAGTTCCAGTTCCATCTGATTGATTATAACTCCATTTATCATAAGTAACATTATAAGTTCCACCTATATAAGTTTGATTGTAGTTCCAATCTATTGAAGAATATAAAGTATTAGCATGAGTTTCATTAAAAGAAGCATTTCCACCAAGAATATTTGTTAATTGTGAACCATCACCAAAATAATAATCAGCAGTTACATTTCCAGATAAATAAATATTTTTCCACCTTTTGTCTAATTTTCCAATATCAACTTCTGCATCATCATTTGGATAAAAGGGTAATGCTGAACCAGATGTTGCACTATATTCTAATCCTTTATTACCATAAAAAGTTAAACTTGTTACATTATCACTAGCATCCCCAGAATACAAAATTAAACTATTTGTTGATTCTAAACTTGCTATATAAGATAAATAACCAGAACCACCAGAATAACCATAGGTTCTTAAATAACTAAAATTTGTAATTTCATTTCCACCCAAACTTAAATTTCCAGTCATAGTATCTCCAGAAACATTTACATATAAAATTGCAGCATAAGTTTCATTCCAAGAAGCATTTCCAGTTCCAGTTCCATCAATCATATTATATCCCCAAATTATATCTGCATATAAATCGTCAGTATAAGTTTCATTAAAAGAAGCATTTCCACCAGGAACATTTGTTAAATATGTTCCATCACCAATAAAATATTCTGTTGTAGTAATATTTCCACTTGAAGTTATTCCATAAGTAGCATCTAAATAATCAGATGAAACATTTGAAACATATAAAACACTCCATCTATTTGCTCCAGAACCAATATCAAATGTTAAAGATGAAGAAGGATATAAGGTTCCATTAAAATATGAATCCTCCCCTACATTTAATTCTCCAGTAACATTTAAATTCCCAGTAATTCTGATCCAATTATTAATTATATTATCAATGGTTTCCCCAAGGGCAAATACAATTTGTTGACCCAATGTTAAGTTTTGAAATTCAACATTATCAGAAGTATTTAAATCTTGGTCAAAAGGATTACTCACTATAGAAATATCTGCATATAAATCATCAGCATGAGATTGATTCCAACTTACATTTCCAGCACCAGCAGAGGCATATAAAGAATCTGCAAGAGTTTGATTCCAACTTGCATTACCTGTATCAGTCCCATCACTAATCGCCTGAGCAATCCACATATTAGTAGCATCATCCCAAGTCAAAACTTCATCATCTGAAGGAGTTGGTACATTCGTGTCTCCAAGTTGTGAGAGATTAGTTACATTCATTCCACTATAAACATTTACAGTAGAAACAGTAACTTCATCTGTATCATAACCAAAAGCAGTTATGGTTGGGAGAAAAGCAAAGCTAAGAATAACAACTAAAAAAATAGCAAGCAAGCTTGCTACAGAAGAAAAAGAAATAAGGAGTTTCATCTAAGTGAAACCCTATCCAACTTTGTTGGATACTCCTTTAATTTAAAAAAATAAAAATAAAAAGTTTTTAGACTAGGCATTTAAACAATACCTGCCTGCCTTAAGCTTGTGTAAGTAACTGCTACTCCAATTCCAAGTATTGCTAAAGCAAAGAAACCTGGAACTAATTTAAGAACAGATACTGACCATGCAGATGTATTTGCTAAATGTCCTCCAGTAGAAGCTGCTCCTGCTACTTCGTTTGCTACTGGTCCAATTAAACTAGTACCTACCAAAATTGAAATAAAACCTCCGATTAAATTTGCGATCATTTTTAAGTTAGAGTAATTTTAAACAATTCCAGCTTGTCTCAAACTAGTATATGTAACTGCAATACCAACTCCAAGAATTGCTAAAGCAAAGAAACCTGGAACTAATTTAAGAACAGATGCACCCCAAGCAGTATTTGTAGATAAATTTGTGCCTGTTGCTGCTGCTCCTGCTACTTCGTTTGCTACTGGTCCAATTAAACTAGTACCTACTAGAATTGAAATGAAACCTCCAATCAAATTTGCAATCATTTTTTATATGGATAATTTTAAACAATTCCAGCTTGTCTCAAACTAGTATATGTAACTGCTACTCCAATTCCAAGTATTGCTAAAGCAAAGAAACCTGGAACTAATTTAAGAAC
>JAUVLT010000093.1 GCA_030600605.1 Mycoplasmatota bacterium | reverse complement strand
TCCTTCTTCTTATCATAATCTTTTAGTCCTTTGGGGATTAAAAGAGTATTATGAAAGAAATCAAGATTTAAGTTATGCTACTCATTATTTTAATCAATATAATATGAAATTATCTGAATTAAAAAATGAAATGAAAAATAGGAATGAAGATGAGAGTAAATATGCAAGACCACGCTATAAAAATGATAATGATTTAGAGTGGCAAGACTGATAAAATAATATGCCTTATCCAATTAAAGGAGAACATCGTAATACAGGAAGAACTTGGTTTAAGGAAGGACAAAAACCAAAATGGACAGGTCAAAAAGGATGGATTAATTCTGGTAGTTTTCAGAAAGGGCATAAATACATTCCTGCTGAAAATGAAAAAAGTAAAGGACATAATGGAAAAAATCATCCGAATTGGAAAGGAGGAATAACACCAGAAAGTAATAAAATAAGACGAAGTTTAAAATATGAAATATGGCGAAAAGAAGTTTATGAAAGAGATTATTGGACTTGTAGAATATGTGGAAAACATTGTAAAAGAAAAGATATTGTTGCTCATCATTTGAAATTATTTTCAAAATTTCCAGAATTAAGATTTAGTATAGATAATGGGATTACACTTTGTAGAAGTTGCCATACAAGATTACATAAAAAAAAGTGGCAGGATTAGTCAATAAATTATCTCTTAAGTGATAAAGCTATTATAAAGTAAGTTTTTTACCTCCTACTTACTTAAATAGTTTTATCTCTTAAGAGATAATGTAATATAATTTATTAGGAGGACAAAATCATGGCATTGCCAAAAAATTTACAAGATAGAGAAATGGGTAAGTTTATTGAAGACGCTTCAGGTGATGTGGCTCTTCGGACAGCTTTAGTTGTAAAAGATATACAAATAGGAGCTGTGGAAATAAAAAATCACGATACAGATGATAGAGTAGAAGTTAATGCTTCTCATGAATTATTAACTAAAAATTCTGCTTTAGAAACTTTAGTAGGTGAAGTTCATGCAACTCCTACTTCTAATTCATTATTAGCAAGATTAAAAGATTTGCTTACAGGAATTGTTTTAGCTGCTGGAGCAAATAAAATAGGAGATACTGGATTATTAGGTAATACTTCGTCTGATGGTTCTGGAACTGATTATCATTTAATTCTTGATGATAGTGGTAGATTACATACAAGAGGTTTTAGATTAGCAGACGGCACTGGAGCAAGAATGCTTGTAGATGCAGATAGACATGGACAAGTTGATGTTTTATCAATGCCTTCTGTAGCAGTAACTGGAGCATTTTATCAAGCAACTCAACCAGTATCAATCGCTACTATTCCAATAGCCGCTACAGCGGCAACTTCTGCTAAACAATTAGCAGACGGACATAATGTTGCTTTAGATAAAATAGGTTCAGGTGTTTTACCTGTTACTGTCAATGTTACTGCGGCTGGAGCGACTTCACTTTTAGCAACTCCGGGAGCAGGACACCACTTAAGAATTAAAGCATTTTCTATTTCTTCAGACGATGCTGCTGATAGCGAATTTGAATTAAGAGATGATGTATCTGCTAAATTCAAATTTAACATTCCGAAAGACGGCGGAAATATAGTTGTAAATTTAATTGGAGCAAATTGGGATTTAACTACTAATAAACCTTTGACTATTAATACTGTTGGAGCAACTGATTTACATGTTAATATTTCTTATGAAGATATAACTGATTAATCAATAATATTATATTTATTTATTTACTATGAAAAAACAAATAATAATTTTATTAATTTCTATTATAATCGGAATTTTACTTCTTATCTTTTTTGAAAATCCTCATAACTCTTTAAGTTTTTTAATGATAGGGGCAACAGGAAAAGGAATTGTAGGTAGTTATTCTTTTCCTGCTCCTACTACACAAGGTAAAGTAATAGGTGGTTGTTATGGAGAATGTCCTTCTGGTGTAGATGGAAAACAAAAAACAATGGGAGCATGTTCTGCTTCTGGAGGATTATAAAACTATGGCTAAACAAGTATGGTCAATTAAAAATTTTGAGGGAGGTCTTGCAGATAGTGATGAGATAGGATTAAAAAATAGCTTCTCTTGGGGAGAAGGTCTTGATATTCATTCAGAACCTAAAGTCTTAAAAGTTCTTCAAAAATTGAAAAAAGAAAGTGGGGCAATAGTGACAGATTTAATTATGTCTGATATTCCTTGTTCTGACGGAAATACTTATTTATTTGGAGATACTGGAAAGATTTATCAAAGAACTTCAGCAGGGACTTATTCTTTAGTCTATACTGATGTCAATGGTAGAATATGTGGTTCTTATGAATTTAATGGTTATCTTTATTGGGCAACATCAAATAAATTAAGTAGAAAACCAATACCCGGCTTATCTAATTGGGCTGATGTTGAACATGACTGGCAAGACCTTACTCTTGATGCTGAATTTCATCCAATGACAATATGTTGGTCTGAATTATACATAGGAGCAGGAGAAGATATAGCTGAAGTAGATATTTCAGGAACATTTAATTCTTCTGCTTGGAATTTACATCCTGGAGAAAGAGTTAGAAGTCTAAATCCAGCTTCATCTTATCTTATTGCTCATACTTGGAAAGGAAATAATATTAATGAAGGTAGAATTTATACTTGGAATGGTTTATCACCTACTTATTTAACTGTTACTGAAACATTAGAAGCAGGTATTAGGGCTACAATTTTTCTTAAAAACTTTCTGTATATTTGGGTTGGAACATTAGGAAATTTCTATTATTATGATAGTTCTCAATTACAATTATTAAAAACTTTACCCGGTATTTTTTCTACAACTATTTTTTCTGAAGTATTGCCAGAAGCAAGGACAGTAAGAGCAAGTAAAGTTTTATTTGG
>JAUVLT010000036.1 GCA_030600605.1 Mycoplasmatota bacterium | reverse complement strand
TAATTTAACAGATGATGTAAGAATAAATTGTTATGCAGGTCTAGACACAGCCGGAGATTATACATATTGGTCAGAAATTCAACTAATAGATGCGGCAGAAACAATAATGTTCCCCTTCGTCGACGGCACACACGCAGCAGATGTAATAAATGAGACTTTTACAATGCCGGATAAGTTTGCTCTACGGATGAAGGTAACTCCTAAGTTTGCTTTTGATACTAGTGTTAGCAGGTACATTGTTCGATGGTTCAATGATTTTAGTAATTATTTAGGTTTAGTTTATGCAATAGCTTCAGATACATTCATATTAGAATGGAAGAATGGATCTAACTACAGAACAATGACATCCCAACAGTTTGGATCTGGTTTTACAGAATTAAATCAACAATTAGATATTATAGCGTTTGTCGATTTAGTAGGTGCCATTAACACTCCCATGTTTGTAGCTATCCCACAAGAATCAGGAGTTATAAATACAAGTAATTCGTGGAGTGGAACACCTGATCTTAAAGATCAAGATTATCCAGTATTATCAATCGCGCATGACATAGGGGCAAATCAAACCAACTTAGACATAGAATACCTCCACATATACGGCTGGGGCGGTGACAAACCAACCATTCTAAATTCAGAAGATGCAAATCAGTATTTTCAAGATGAGTCTATGATATTTGAAGCAATACCAGATGCATTTATACCACGTGTAATAAAAGTAGACACACCTATTTCAAGTGCATTACAACAAATTACTAATGATGTAAGAACAGGTCAAGGGATACAGGATGGTGCAATATTGCCAAGACATATGAATAATGCACAAGAAGGACTTCCTAATGGGTTGGCAGAGTTGAGTTTGCCCGGAGAAGTTGTTCCAATAGCAGTAAGAAAAATCAATAATGATATTGTAAGTGTTACAGTACAATGGCCTGAGATACCAAAACAAGGGACATCATTAACCATAACTCTATCTACAACAAATATAAGTTTAATTGATGGAATAGGTACGGAAACTTCATGGTCAACGGTAACATTTACAATTTCAAATTTTGTAATAAGTGGTAACTTTGTAAGTTTTAGAATCAATGAAACAGGGAAATTTACTTCATTGGCCGGAACTATACAAATGAATATAAATGGAACAGATGGAAAACTAACAATAACATAAAGGAGAAATCATGTTAGATATACAGGAACCGATTATATACACTTTTATTTTAACAAAAACAGATGGTAACAAATACATGGGATGGAGCAAAGCACCTGAAAAACCGAACGATGTAACTGGTTTAAAATGGTTTGAATGGAACAAAGAATTACCGGATGATATTGATACAAAAGACTATAAATATGTAAATAAAAAGTTAACAGACGCAACTTAATCATAAGGAGATAAAAATGAGCTTAATTGACATAGGACTAATATCACTTCAATATGGACCTTCTATAGCTATAATTATTGGTCTTAGTTTTTTAATTAAGCCAGTTTTAAAATGGGTTAAAGATGTGAATAGACAATTTAGAGATTACGAAGAAAATCATAGAACCTTGAAAGAACTTGTAACAGTTACCAGCAAGGCATGTCATACACCTATTGGAGAAATAGATAAGAGGGTTGAATACTTAGAAAAAAGAAACACTTTAATAGAGAAGGATCTATCTGGCATAAGGGTAACTCTTGATAGAGTAGATATTATGACAAAACAGATGCACGATCACTTTTTTAACGAGGGATTAAAAGCCGGCAGAAGGCTAGAGGACTAAACAATGTTTTTTCAAACTGATAAAAAATTACAATTTGAAGCTGATCAGGATTGCTATTTATTTGATATACTAAAGATTCATGAGCTTGTAGGAAAACATGAGTTTACAAGAGAACAGATAAAAGATTTACGTGAAGTTTCAGTTCAAGCAAAATTTATGAATAGGGATGGGTACTTAAATGCAAAAGGTATTTCAGGTATTACATCGGTGGCTTCAGGACTTACAAAAAAGCATGTATATATTAAGAGAGTGGGGAGCAATGATATTTATAACTATATTATTGCTAAGTATCAGCGGAGGACTAGCAATAGTCACATGGTTAGTCATTTTGTATTGGCTAACTTTAAAGAACCTAACAGGCTAATTGATTGGGATCCATGGAGCCTTGAGGGTAGTCGAACAGGCAAAGTTGGATATATAATTGGATATAGATATATTTGGGCAGAGGTGGTATGACATATGACAGAATTACAAAAGAAGAAGTTGCAATCGCGACGTTTTTGGGTAGTAATATGGGCTTGTCTGCTGGTTACGATATGGGGAAGTATGAGTTTGATTCTTGGGATAACACAACCATGGTTAGTAGTAGCAATGAACTTATTAGTTGCAATTCCAGCAAGCTATGTCACAATAACAACTATCAAGAAGAAAGAGGCACAGGATGGGAGGTAATCCAAAATGTTTAAATCGTTTGCTTATGGGATTTTGGTTGGGTGTATTATTAGTGGCATATTCTGGTACAGTACAGGCAGAAACGACCTCAAACAAATTAGAGCAGATCTCGATAACACTAACGGAAATTTCAAAACAGTACAACGAAGTCTCGGTGAACTCAGCACTAACTCTGATGGATTTGCAGGAGATCTCATTGCAGTTACAACAGGAATTAAAAGCAGTTCAGAAAGACTTAGATCTGGCAATGAACGACTTAGCGAAAGTGATGGTCTTGTCGGAGAACAACTTATTAAGATGGAACAACTTGCAGATTGGCATAAACAATCTCTCATCCTCGGTAGAGACCTTGGGGATGTCGCTTACGAACTTAGACAACTCAATAAAGAAAGCCGAACTGAAAAGTGATATAGGCTTAGGTTTAAGTATAACAGCTATAATTATAATAATAATTACAGCTGTATACAATATGTTTAAGAAAGAATAAAATAGAAAGGAATCTGTGAAAATTATTATAAAGACTATTCAATCATCATTGACTAGATAGATAACAAGGGACGTGTCATATATAAACACGTCCCTATTTTAATCTTTGTCAGTCAATGAATAATTTAGTGATTATACAGTGGGAAAGAGTATATGTAATATTACATCTTTTTCTTGACTTAAGTCTCTTGTTTCACCGACGTAATATTTGTTTGCTTCTACCATTGAATAAGTTTCTTTAATGCTTGTTATAAAATACCAAGAGTCTCTAAGTGTTAATATTAGCACATAAGGATTTTTAATATTATATTTTAATCTGTACTTTGTATACCATGCTAATTGCCCAGGTCTCCAAGGAACAGTAAACTTTTTTACTGGCATTCTAGCTATTTCTTTAAGCTCAATCATACCCATTAAATTCTCATGTCCATAAAGCATATCAGGAAAGCCAAGGGTAGTTGATGTTTCAATATTTTGAAACATTATATAAGGAAATAAAGTTTTTAATTTGTCACTCATTTTAGTTTCAATCAAAATGCTAAGTCCTCTTCAAATGATCCTGAGTCTTTAGTATTAAACATTTGTTCAGTTTGTTTGTTACTATTGCCACCATCAAGAAGTTGAAGATTGTTAATAATTAAATCAACAGAATATCTGTTATGTCCTTCATTATCTTGCCACTTATTTTGTTTAAGTTTATAGTTTAATGCAAGTCGCTTTCCTTTTATAATATACTTACCAACTCCTTCTGCAAACTTTCCAAACATTACACAATCAAAAAATGATGTGTCATTTTCTTTATAACCATTAACAGCGATAGAAAATTTACACACTGTTAAGCCACCATTACTTACTTTTGTTTCTGCATCTCTTGTTGCTCTTCCAATAATACTTCCTAAGTTTAAATCTGCGCTCATTTGTTTACTCCTTTATAGTTTGTAATGTCATAATTTCTTTAATAAGCAATTGTCTTGCCTCCTCATTTGTTTCAATTCTTTTTATTTCTTCTTCTCTTATTATTATTAACTTTTCTGTTGACAATAAATTAAGTTCCATATAAGTCATACACTTATTCCTAATTTTTTATACAAATGCTTTTTATCCTTAATATCTTCAACATTAGCCCAATTTGTGCCTAGTTCCATATCGGCAATAATTGGCACTTTTAGTTCTACACAATGTTCCATAATATTCTTTGCTTCAATAAATGCTTCTGCTCCTTCTTTTGTTTTAGGCACTGATACATCAATTTCATCATGCACTGTTATGTGTGGTGGTAATACATCAAATATTCCAGCTTTGTAAGTATCATATAATGCTTTTTTCATTAAATCTGCAGCACTTCCTTGTGTTAGTCTACAAAACATTACATAAGCTTTATTTGGGTCAATGAGCCTAGAGCGTCTTTTTAAGAAAGTCTTAATAAAGCCACGTTCTTTTGCCACTCTTTCTACAACTCTAATTGTAGATTTAATAAATGGAGCATTTGAGTGATAAGTATTAAGTATATCATAGCAATAATCTAAATCCCATTGAAAAAATTCTGACATATGCCTTGCTCCCATTCCATACGCCACACCAAAGTTTAAGTTTTTTGCATATCTTCTTTTTAATCCTGTTAAATCTTGAATATATTGGTGATAATCAGTTTTTGGGTTTGCATTATACTGAGCTCGAACTTCATCTGAACCTGTACCTTTTGCAAAGTGTGCCATAAATCTATATTCAATTTGTGAATAATCAAGCTTTCCCCACATTGAGTCTTCAAATGGAATAAAAGGAGTTCTTGATAAGCTACCATAGTATTTGTCAACGCCTAAAGATGGTACCTGTTGTAAGTTTGGATGTGCACTTGAAAATCTTCCTGACCGAGTGCCAAATTGATCTGTTTTAAGACTATAAAAACTTGTGTGAATTAAATCACCTAGAGTTAAAAACTCAACTAGTGTTCCATTTATAAATGTTTTTAATATTTTGTCTGCTCTTCTTAAGTCAGCTAAATCTTCACCTATTTTGATTTTAATTGGTTCAATTATTTTTTCACCATCTAAACCCACAAGTTGTCCTTTAGCAAGTCTTGTAAGTGTATCTCTTGTTACTGATGGATTACCTTTTTCTGTAAAAGGATAAGGTATTTCAAATTGATCAAGAACAAAGGCTAAATGTTTAGTACTTCTAAAATTAAAATCAAAGTCTAATTGATTTTTTAATCTAAAATAAGTTTCTTCAACTCTATTTTGTAATTCAAGAGCATTTTTGTCTCTTATAACAGTATCAATTTTAGTTCCTGTTTTGCGCATTAGTAATAGCATTCTTAGCAATTCACATTCAAGAGTCATTAGTTCACGTAACCCTTGTTCAACTAATATTGGTTCTTGAACTTTCCATATTTTCATTGGTAAATCAACATCTTGAATTGCATATTCTTCAACTAAATATGCTGGCATTTTCCATAAATGCTTTCTAACATCACCTTTTAAACCATTATTGTAACAAAATTGATCAAGTTTGTCTTTTGCTTTTCCCTCATTAAAATATTTCTTGCCAATAAAGTCTAAGTTATAGTGTCTTTGATTTTCATCAATTAAAGCTTCAGCTAATTGTACATCAATGAGTAAACCACCTATTTTAATACCTGCCCAATTTTCCAACCAATCAAAATCATACATGATATTTGCACCAATTTTAATTGCATTTGTTTTTAAAGTTTCTTTTAAGTAAATTAAATTCTTTGCTCTTCTTTCTTGTGTAGTATCATAATGTCCTAAATCATAATAGCCTTTATTACCATGTTCATCAACAATTGATACACCAAGAATATAGCCATTTGCATCAGTAAAATTTAATGGTGAAGATCTGTATACTCCTGGTCCACCTCTAAGTAAATCAGGATCATAAGTCTCAATATCAAGACTAATTACTTTACTATTGGTCATATTTTCATACATGTTCACGCTCCTTTTTAGCTTTTAAATAACATTCATTACTACAATATTTCTTTGCATGATGAGTTGTTTCAAATTCTTTTCCACAAGCCTCACAAATCCGCGTTTGCATCTCTTTCTTTCTATGGTATGTTAATTGGTGTGCAAGATAACATTCATGAGAGCAGTATACTTTATTTTTATTATTTGTTGTAAATTCTTTTTTGCAATGTAAACATTTCTTCTTTTCTTCCTTTTTCTTGACATAGCCATAATCATCCCTCTCTGTTTTTATTCGTCTGCATTGATCACTACATACTGTATGAAACGATCGGTATTTTTTAAACTGCTTTCCGCATACTTCACAGTATCCTATTATAGAACCCATTTAACTTAATCTCCTTAATAAATCATTATAAAGATAATCCAAAGGTCATTGACGACAATATTTATATAATAACAGTGATATATAAACACGTCCTAAATATAATCATTATCAGTCAATGACTAGTTTAATATTTATGTTTATATTTTTACAGGAACAAACATAACTTCATTGTCAACTTCATCTGTTAAGTAAAACATAGCAAGTCTATTTAATTTATAGTCAATTACTAAGTCAACAGCTCTATGTTTTGGATCAAAGAATCTTTCTAACTGTTCAAGACATATTTTTGCGTCTGCTATTTCGTCACAAATATTTTTATTGCTTGAGTAAGTATCTTTGCCTAGGACTTTAGTTAATTCCTTAATAAGTTCTGACATTTCTTCAATAGCTTTAATTAGCTGATTATCTTTGCCGTTCTGTTTTTCTAATCTTGCATATATTGCTTGCCTGTCACTAAGTTTCATAAGTTATATCCTTTACTGCCCAGGGCAATTCAGCACGGAACCATCTTAATAAATCTAACATCAATGCAGTCATTTGTGGATGATCTTTGTCACTTGCTCTTAATCTTATTATATGCCGCCATTCTGCAAGATTAGCTTTTACATTCATTTCTGTTTTTAATGCAAATGGTAATATTATTCTTCTTAAAGTGTGAGGCATACTTGTAAATTGTTCATTTCTAAAATACATTAGTTCTACATGTCTGTAGTGTTCAGCAAGTGCGTATGTGTCATACTCATCGGCTTCAACTTGTTCAATAAATATTAACTCATCTTTATTTGTATAATCAATATAATGTGTACTTTCATGAGCTTGTGTTGTATGTCTATGTCTTCCAAGTGCTGCAGCAATCTTTGTATCAACAGTAAACTTAAATGTTAAATCAGCAAACTCTAACATTGTATTATGCTCACGATGTATAAGTTTGTCTACTAACTTTGCTGCAGATCCTTCTGTTATTTTGTCTTCTGATTTGTAACAAACTCTTGCCATTTTCTCTATCAATAATGCAGTATTTTGATACTGTTCTTTTGATGTAATGCATTCAAATCCTTGCTTAATTATTTTCATTTATTCACCTCTCATCTATGTTTTCGACAATTAAATTATCAATTTTTACTTGATAATTTAGCAATTCTATATATGCTTTATTCAAATCTTCAAACGGTAAATCTTTGTCTTCTTCTTTTATTCTTAATGAGTCAAAATTTGTAAATGTAAAAAGTTTAATTGTATGTTTTTTTCTATTTATTAACTTTACAAACTCTTTTATATAGTCAAATGTTATTGGTGTTTTTCTGCCAAGAATATGTGCATAAATATATTCAGATATAATAAAGCTTCTATCAATTAACAAATCAAAAGGACTTTCAAGTAGTAATATTTCTTTTGTTGTTTCACTTAAAATGTCAATATTATTTTTTGGCTTTGTCCAATTATGAATGTATGCATAGTGTCTATTAAATATCATAAACTGTCTTGTATTAGTTGTCTTTCCTGTTCCATCTACTCCCTCAAATATTATGCTCATTTTAATATCTCCTTAAATACTTCTGCATAGCTATGTTTTGTTTCTGCATAGATTATATGTAAACTATTCTTTGCTCTAGTACAAGCTACATATAATACTCTTAATTCACTGTCACTTAATGTGTATAATTTTTGATAAATTACTTTTGTAATATCTAATAATAGTAATACATTATCTGCTTCTCCTCCTTTGACTCCATGAATAGTACTTACAAATATTTTAGGTTCAACTATTTCAATATTATTTTGAATTAGCTGTCTATAATACAGTATATTTTCTTCTGATATACTTAAAGCTTCATACCATTCTAATTTACTAATTTCTATGATATCTTTTTTTAACATTTTTTTAACTTTAATTGCATCTTTGTCTAATAAATGATTTTCTTTATACCTTTTAAAATTGTTTATTGCAAACATTACATCCGGATCAACAGAGTATTTATTTTTAGTTTTAAATATTTTTAATTGCTTTTTTAATTCTGTTGTATAACGCTTTAAGTAATAATTATTACGGGCTAAGCAATAATAAGTCTCATCATCATTAAACTTAAAGTTTTTAATTGTATTATAATGCTTTATTGTTCCTCCTTCTTCTACTGCTCTAAAATCTTTGTCAACTCTATTTTCTATTAAGCTACTTATTTTCTTTGCAAAAGTTAATAAATTAGTTTTTAATCTCCAACTTTTATCAAGAATTGTTCTATGCCCTTCTAAGTTTAAAAAATAATTTATATCAGCACCTGTCCATTCATATATTGCTTGATCATCATCACCTGCTACATACACTTTATTTGCACCTGCAAATAACATTTCACAAACTTCCCATTGTAAAGTTGTTAAATCTTGTGCCTCATCAATAATAGCAACTTCAATATCAAGAATTATTTTCTTTTTTATTGCTTGACTTAATAAATCTGTAAAGTCACTCTTTTTATATTGACTTTTATATCTGTTATAGTTTAAAGCAACATGTTTTAATTTTGTTATATTTTGTTGTGCTGAGTCTCTAATTTGTTTGTACATAGCATAATTATTTTGTTTTAAAAAATACATATATAAGTACATATCATCATTGTGATAAAACTCTTCTGTGTAGTAACCAATAAATTTCATGTTCATTGCTTTAGAAAATTTTAAGTAGTCTTGTCTACTAACCATATCATATTTAGTTTTTCGTAATTCTTTAAAACAAATAGAATGAATTGTCCTGAAATATTTAAATTGATCTTCTTCAATATTAAACTTCTCAAGGGCCCGTGTCAAACCTTCATAAGCCCCTTGTTTTGTAAATGATACAAAGGCTATTTTATCTGGAGAATGTGTCTGTAATTCCTTTTCTAAAATATTTAATAGATGTGTTGTTTTTCCACATCCTGGTGCACCAAATATTATTTCTGTATTCTGCATTTTAATACCTCTTTAAAATTGTTCTTTTTCGTCATACTCACTAAAGTCTACTTCATAATCATCAACTGAAACCATAAAATCTTCACTTATTTTGTTAGCTGCTAATTGCATAACTCTTACTTGTTTTCCATTTTCTGTTCTTAATACTTTACTAATTGTTCCAATATCTCTAAGTATACCATGTATTTCACTTGAAGAAAACAATCTAAAACTTTTATAATCATACAAATAATTCACTAAGTCTTTAGTTCTAAAATAATATCTCTTTTCCTCTGCATCAAAAAATACTCTGTTTGCAAGTATTTGGTTTCTTGTTGCCGCAGATGCTCTTGATGTTAAAAAGTCATAGAATAAATGCTTAAATCTTACAAGTGGTGAAGTGTCATCTGCTGAACTAATATTAACAATTGTTAAAGTTGTTAAATTTTGATTTACTAATTTAAACCATTCTACTTGTTTCATTTTAAAAGGTAAAAAATGTAACTTTCTAAAGCATAATTTTAAAAATGTATCTTGCTTTATAATTTCGTCTTCATTTTTAAACCTTAGTAACTTAAACTTCTCATCTTCTGTTATTTTAACTTGCCATTCATAATATGGTTCTGATGCTTCATATTGTGTCATTTCACCAAATATTAAGTTGCTAAAATATCCTCCTTCTTTGCCTATACCATACTTTCTTTTTTGACATACTTTTTTGTCACAAAAGTCTAAACATGGTGCTATAGTACATTTATAAGTATAATCTTTTTTTCTAAGTGACGATAATACAGTATTTTCAACTTCTTTAATATCAAGTGGTATCTTTAAAGAATTATTTATTTCTGTTAAAGATTGTTCAAAATAATTTTCATCTTTCTTTTTAAGATACACACCAAATGAAAATAAATAATTATTTCTACCATTATTCTCATCTAATAAGTTTAATAAATATAATGTCTGTAAACATGGAGGAGCATCATTAAATGGTAAGTCATTTATTACTGTATCAAGTTCTTCTATTGTTGTAAGTTTTGACTGAATAACTGTTAATGCTTCATTAAAACTAAGCATTTTACCATTTTTTATAAGCCCTTGCTTTGTATGTTCAGCATTAAAATAAGGCAAGTTTATCCAATTGCCTACTTGTCCATTTGCAAGTTTTAATTGTTTTGGAAATATTTCAAGAGACTCTTTTTTATACTTTTTAACAAATAAAGTTATTCCTAGAATCCTTGCTATATTAGTAAGTCTTTGTACAGCATCTGTTACTTTAACAAATGTTTTAAAAAATACATAGATGTGTAATCCACCAGATTTACTATAGAATGGTACTAATGGAAAATTGTGCCGTTCTATAGCGTTTAGATAAGGCTCAAAACTTTGATTATACACATCAATATCAATAACTGCAAATTTACACTTACTATCTTCATTTATTGGTATTATCCCAAGACCAGCTTTACCATTTAAGTGTTGTTTGTATTCAATCATAGTAACTAATTTATTTGTTACAGTTTGATTGGTTCCTTGCTCTTTTACACCACTTTCTGATAAGCTATACTTATGCTTTCCATAGTTATGAATATTTCCTATAAACAAATCTTTAAAATTGTTTAGTTGTAGCTCTGATAGTGCCAAAGTATTTGTCCTTATTTAATTATATCTATTAAATTTGTGCAAGTATGCTTCTTTAAGTTTTTTATCTGTTCTTAAAAAATCACGTACACTTACTAATTTGTGCATAACTTCTTCATTGAGCATTGCAAAATCATCAACATGATAGTCAATAATATGTATGTCAATTAACATTCCTGAATTATTATCAAACTCATAAACAATGAACTTAAAATCTGGTATCCTTGTACACATACAATATACTCTATGCTGCCATGAATTAAGATAACTTGATTTGCCTCTATAATTTCCTGTTGTTTTAATATCAATAATTAAATCAGGAAAATGTACATCAAGTTTACCATAAAGTATAAATTCTACATCATCTACATCAACAATTTTCTTTGCTACTTTTTGAAAACTACCTCCTTCTCTATGAATAAGATTATAAGCTTCTGTAAACTTTTCTTTTAAATCATCAGCAACTTTTTCAACTGGATTTTCTCCATAGCATATTGCTTTTTCATATGCTATACCTCGCTCAATTGCCTTTGTTGGATTCCATTTTCTTGTAAGTGTATCCATTAAACTTGTATACGCTCTCTTCTTCCATGAATCTGGACATTTTTGTAACCAATCAATACTTTGCCACAAAGTTGGGGTCATAAGTAAACTCATTCTTTTCTCCTTTAATTATGTGATATAGTGTGGAAAGGAATTGCGCCTCTCTAACCCTCTAGGCCTCTAAGCACACTACCACTGTCTATTCTCTAACATTTATTTTAAAGACAACAGCAAATCTTTAATTGCTTAAAAATCGTTTACTGTAGCTCCAGCTGATCTATCCTCAATTTGTGCATAGTCAACAGGTTTATCTGGAAGAGCTTTTCTGTCAATACTTACAAGATTGTATTGCTCTTCATTTATGTAACCATCAAAAGTAAACTTAGGCATAAACCAATCATTTTCATTCTTTTCCATGTGCACTGATTCAAGGTTCCATACTAAATAATAAGGCATTGCTCTTTTACCATTATCCATAATATGTGTTGTCATAAGTCTATTAAGACCTTTAGCAACCTTTATTGCAGAAGAAGTAAGAGAAAGGATCACGGGTCCTTCACTCTCTCTATCTACAATAATACCATAATAGGTATAATATTCTTGCAAATCATTTCCATCAGCAGTTTGCCACTTTCCAAATGTTTTGTTTTCTGCAATACTTTCTGCATGTTCAGGAGAATGATATCCAACAAATCCACCTCTATTTGGCATCCATTCAATGTAGATTCTCTCAAACTTAATTACAATAAACTTTAATGCTGTTTCAAAGTTTTCAAGTGTAGCTGAATTAAAAAACATTCCTGGTTCTAAGCCTTCAATATAGGCATCTTTTTTTGCTTTCTTTGTCTGTGGTGTTAAGTCCTGGGCAAGCTTAAGAAATGGTATTGCCATTGTTTGTGCATTAACTTCATTAAAACCTTCTAATGAGTCCTCTGCTTCTTTGATAAATTCCATTTGTGATTTAGCCATCTTATTGGCTCCTTTGCTCTCTTGCGAGCTATTTATTTTTAGTCTCTCATACAAGAGACTATTTAATTGCTGC
>JAUVLT010000100.1 GCA_030600605.1 Mycoplasmatota bacterium | reverse complement strand
TGCAAGAATTTCTAGGGAAATGGGATGCCTAACAATTGGGATTGTTACAAAACCATTTAGTTTCGAAGGAAGAAGAAGAGTTGCAACTGCACTAGAAGGACTAGATGCTTTAAAACCTTATGTTGATACTTTAATTGTTGTACCCAATGACCGCCTACTATATGTTGTAGATCGTTCTACATCTATGCTTGAAGCGTTCAGAGAAGCAGATAATGTTCTACGTCAAGGAGTTCAAGGTATTGCTGAAATAATCACAGTACCAGGACTAATTAACGTTGATTTTGCTGACATTAAAACAGTAATGAAAGATAAAGGTACAGCCTTAATGGGAATTGGTATTGCTAGTGGTGAAAATCGCGCTATTGAAGCTACTAAAAAAGCTATTCATTCCCCTTTATTAGATGCTAGTATTGATGGAGCTACTGATGCTGTTGTAAATATAGCCAGTGGTGTTGATATTGCCCTTTGGGAAGTTAATGAAGCTGTTGAAGCTATCCAAAATGCAAGTTCAACAGAAATAAATATCATTTACGGTACAACAATAAATCAAGATATAGAAGATGAAATTATTGTTACTGTAATTGCGGCTGGTTTTGATGAAAATAAACCTGTTGATTTTAGTGAAATCGGTTTAACACCACAAGATGATTTACCAGATGTAACAAATAACGAAGGTAAATCTATCAATACATCAAAAAAATCAAAACGAAAACGCAAAAAAGAACCAATTGAAGTAGTTGAAGATGAACCATCTAAAACAACTATTCCATCTTGGTTAAAATCAAGATTTAAATAAGCGCCTCTGGTGCTTTTTTAATTTAAAGTAAACAGGTGATAAAATGAAAAAATATTACTTAATAATTTACGGTATACTAGTGTTAACTATTTTCCTGCTATTGATATTTTGGAAAGACATGCATGATTCCTTCATGTTACTTTTAGCTGCGTTTGTATTTATTCTGACAAGTATTTTTTCTTATTCTCGTCGAAAATGATTTTTTATACAAAAAAGATACTGGAAAGTATCAACAACAAAAACATTACCGTAGTCGCAGCTACAAAATACTTTAACTCAAATGAAATGAGAGACTTATACAATACAGGAATTCAACACTTTGGCGAAAACAGAGTCGAAATACTTCTAGAAAAACAAGCTGATTTAGCTGATTTAGAAATAACATGGCATTTAATTGGAACACTCCAAACTAAAAAAGCAAAAAAGATTCTTAACTCTATTGATTATCTTCATTCACTATATACACTTAAATTAGCCGAAGAAATTCAAAAAAGAAGAATTGATAAACTTAATTGTTTTATTCAAGTTAATATCAGTAATGAAGAAACTAAACATGGTGTAAATCCAAATGAGGTTATTGATTTTATAAAAGCACTTCAAGGACTTGATAAAGTAAATATCATTGGATTAATGGGAATGGCTGAACTCACTAGTAATAAAAAAATAATTAATAAGGAATTTCAAAAACTTAATGACTTGCAAATTGAAATCAAAAACAAGCTAAATATAGAGCTAAAAGAATTGTCAATTGGTATGAGCAACGATTATTTAATTGCTCTTAAGCATAATGCAACATATTTACGACTTGGTAGTGTATTATTTAAGAAAGAGGTGCAATAATGGCAAAAAATAAAAAAGCAATTAAACGTGTAGAATTTGTTGTAATGGAAAAACAGATAGATGTTATGAAACTTGCTAATAAGTTGTTAAAAGGGATACCTCTGATTGTAAATTTTGAAGATTTTGATTCAATCGAATCCAATAAAATAATCACATTCTTAAGCGGAGTTATTTATGCAATTGATGGAGAAATAGAGATAATTCAATCAACAATCTTTTTGTTCGCAACTAAAGAAGACTATGAAGATGGATCATTACGTAAATTCGTTAAAGAATATAAGGAGTAATTATTATGGTATTAGGACTCACAATTATTTATTACATTTTACAAGTATATTACTGGATTTTAATTGCCTTTGTTTTAGGTTCTTGGATTCCTGAATTAAGAAAAACAAAGATTTATGATATTATTCGAAAAATAGCTAATCCATATATGAGAATATTTAGGGGATTATTAGTTTTTGGAATGATGGATTTTACTCCAATTTTAGGATTTATATTATATTCTTGGGGACTTAGTAATTTAGCTAAAATGATAAATACCCTAGTATAAATATCGTCTTTTAATAACAGTAAAATTTAAAATATTACTAAAAGTATTGTTTTTTATAATTAATTTGTTAAAATGTAAAGTATAAAAAACAATGACTAGGACACGTATTTAATAAATCGTTTATTAAAGAGACCGAGGGTAGCTGAAAACTCGGATAAACATTATTATCTATATCCCCTATGAGTGAACTTCTGAACTTAAGTAAGAATTTCCGGAACTCACCGTTATCGAGGCCAAGAGCTAGTTATCAAACTAGAACCAAGGTGGTACCGCGGATATTTATTCGTCCTTATTTTTAAGGGCGATTTTTTATTATAAAGGAGTGAAAAAAATGAGTAATGAT
>JAUVLT010000011.1 GCA_030600605.1 Mycoplasmatota bacterium | reverse complement strand
ATTTGTTACTTTGTCAAATAACGGTTCAATTAAGTTGTTTTCTTGCTTTGAGAAAGTACTTAATACGTAATTTTTAGTATCATATAAAGGATTTTTATCAATACCGATACGAACCCTTTTAAATTCTTCAGTTTGGATATTAGCAATAACTGACTTAATCCCGTTATGACCCCCTGAACTACCTTTTTCTCTTAATCTTGTTTTTCCTAAAGGTAAATCAATATCATCATGAATTATTAATATATCTTCAGAAATAATGTTATAAAAATGCATTATTTTCCGAACACTTTTCCCTGAATTATTCATAAAAGTATGAGGTTTCAATAAAATCAACTCCCCTATTTTAAGGGATTCCCCATGAAATTTACGTTCTTTTTTGAATTTTAACCCATTTTTCTTTGCATAATAATCTAAACACATAAATCCAATATTATGTTTTGTTGTTTTATATTTCTTACCAGGATTACCTAGACCTACAACTAATTTCATATTATCGCCTCTTTGGTTTAATTACTAAGTGTCTCTCTTGCCCTTCACCTTCTGAAATTGTTGATACATCTCTCCAATCAGAAAGTTTAGTGTGAATTATTCTTCTTTCGTATGCATTCATAGGATATAGTTTAGCTTCTATTCTAGTTCTTGCAACTTCTTTTGCAGTTTTTGTAGCCAATATCTCTAGTTGTTTCTTGCGATTTTCTTTATATCCACCAATGTCTACTAAAACAATTAAATGTTCATCACTATATAAATTAACAATATTTCTAATATAAAATTGCAAATTCTCTAATGTTTTACCGTTTTTACCTATTAATAAAGGATTTTCAGTTGTATTAATTGAATATGAAATTTCCTTGTCATTACGTCTTTTCATCTCAATTTGGGCGTCTAACTGCATATTATCAAACATTTCTTTTAATGTTTTATACCCTATTTCAGCTGGATCAACATTTACTATTGCCTCAACTTTGTATAATTTTTTTAATCCTAACAGACTTTTTTTCTCTATTACATTAATTTCAATGACATTTTTGTTAATTCTTAGTTCTTGTGATGCATAATCTAGTGCCTTATCTAAAGATTTTATTTCAAATTGTAGTTTTCTCATAATAACACCTCTACACTATTGATTTTTCTTGAGACATCTTCTTGTAATTTGATTTTCTATTTAAGTATGTTTGTAAAAATTGATATGCATTCCCAATTATCCAGTATAAAGCTATCCCAGAGTTTGTCCATGCGATACTAACTAACATAACAACCATAAAATACGACATCATTTTCATTGTTTTTTCTGATTGTGATCCCTGAGAAGATTTATATTTCTTGTTTTGTAGATATTCTGGTTTCTTCATTGAATATCTTTGATATAAATACATTAATGCCCCAACTAATAATGGTAAAATGTACCAAGGGTCTGCAGAACCTAAATCATCTATCCATAAGAAAGAAAAATTAAGATCTGAAAAATCTCTTACTCCATCAACCACAACTCCGTCTACTGTTCCACTTGATAGAGGAATACGCCTAACTACTTGATACATAGCAATGAATATTGGCATTTGTAAAAACGGTAGTAAACATCCTAGAGGATTAATCTTATACTTTTTATAAACCTCTAAAGTTTCAGCCTGCATTTTCTTTTGTGATGTTTCATCTGTCTTACCAGCATATTTTTGTTTGATTTTATCTAAATCTGGTTGTGCTTGTTGCATTTTCATAGTCATTGCGTTACTTTTTGAATAAATTGGCCATCCAGCAGTTCTTACAATTAGAGTTACAATAATTAACCCTACAAAGTAATATCCTCCTGTTTCAATACTTACCCAATAAGTAAAATCAGCTATTTCTTCAACTATCCATTGAACCCATCCAACTCCACCTTCAACACCAACTGGTGATGTATACATTTCTCCTGTACTACATCCACTTAATAATACAACTATTACTAGAGTAAATGCTAATAACATAAATCTTGTTGTGTTTTTCATTTTTTCACCTCAAAATATTTAATTTTTTTATTAATGATGTAATTGAATCTTTAATTTCCTTAAAAGTAATTCCTTTAGAACTAACCTTAACAACAACAAAAACATCAAAAATATCAATAATATCAAATTTTGATATTATTTCTCTTACTTGTCTCTTGATTTTGTTTCTCTCTACGGCATTACCGTATTTTTTTGAAACACTCACAGCAAAACGAAAATGAGAATTATCATGGTTTTCTCTTTTGTATATAACAAAATTCTTATTTGCTTTACTTTGTTTATCTTTAACTATCTTTTCAATCTCACTACTTTTCTTTACTCGATATTCCTTTTTCACTATATCACCTACTATAAATTAAAAACCACTTGAAAAAATACATATTATTATATTTTTTCAAGTGGTTTCAGGTATTTATATAATATTATATGATGTTTAATAAAAATTATTCATCTGATACAGTTAATTTTTTACGTCCTTTAGCTCTTCTTCTAGCTAAAACTCTTCTTCCAGTTGGCGAACTCATTCTTTCCATAAACCCATGAGTCTTCGCTCTTTTACGTTTGTTCGGTTGGTATGTTCTTTTTGGCATACATCAACACCTCCTACTTCATATGTTAAAAACCATGCTATACAATTATATATGCAATAAAAAAATGTGTCAATACTAATCTTTAAAAAAAATTTATTCATACAAAATTTAAAAAGTTATCCACACTAAAAAACGGCTTTAGTTCGTGTTTTTGACACACTGAAATGTGGAAAGGTGGAAATTGTCTATTAACAACAATTGGAAAAGTGTATAAAGGTATACAATGGCTATATAACTCACTTACTCAATTTGGAAAGAAGGTGGAAAAACATTTGTTATAATTATTTTTCCACATTTTTTGTGGGAAACTTTTAATTTATTTAATACAAAATCTATGTTATATTTTATATGAGATAATATGAGGTGAACATCGTGGAAAAATACAGTAAAATATGGGATGAAATTAAGTTAGAATTAGAAAACGACCTTGAAGAAGTAGTATTCGCAGATATTTTTGAACCTGTGAATACTGTTTTTAAGGTCGTTAACAATTATATATATATTGTAGCTCCAAATGATTTTATAAAAAAACGTATAGAAATATTATATTTGAACAAATTAAATAGATATTTAAGATTAAAACTTGATGAGATTCACAAATTCAGAATAATGACTGAAGATCAAGCTAGTGACGAATTAGCAGATACAAAAGAATTTACTTTAACTTCCGCTAATTCCAACTCTAATAATAAATATTTACAAGGTAACTTAAATGCTAGTTATAGTTTTGATAGTTTTGTAGTAGGTAATTCAAATAGATTGGCTTATACCAGCGCTATTAAGATTGCTGATCAACCAGGTATTGTTGCTAATCCACTTTTTATTTTTGGTGATGTTGGTTTAGGAAAAACCCATCTTATGCAGTGTGTTGGTAATTATATTTTAGAAGGTGACATGAATAAAAAGGTATTATATGTAAAAACGGATCAATTTGTAGAAGAATATGTTAGATCTGCTAGTAAAAGAAAGTTTGAAGAATTTAATCAAAAATATCGTGATGTAGATGTATTATTAGTAGATGATATTCAATTTTTAGCAAAGAAAGATAAATCTCAAAAGGAATTTTTTAAACTTTTTGAAACACTACATGGGACTCAAAAACAAATTGTAATAACTAGTGATCGAAGCGCTAGTGAGCTTAAAGACATAATGTCTAGATTAACTTCTAGATTTGAATGGGGAGTTACCGTTGATATTAGTAGACCTGCTCTAGATTTAAGAATAAAAATTCTTAAGAAAAAATTAACAGCTGAAACGTCTGATTCATCATTAATTCCAGACGATGTACTTGAATATATTGCTAGTGTTTTTGACAATAATGTTAGAGAATTAGAAGGAGCATTAAAAAGAGTATTGTTTTATTGTACTGCTTTTAATTTAGATTTTAACGTTAAAAACGCTGAATTAGCCTTAGAAAACCTTGTTAAACCACGTAATAATAGTAATTTTTTAAATCAAAATAAAATTAATAATATTTTAAGTATAGTTAGTGATTATTACCGTATTACAACTATTGATTTAATATCTAGAAAAAGAACATTTAAATATGTCTTTCCAAGACAAATTTCTATGTATTTAATTAAGACAATGTACGACATACCTTATAAAAAAATTGGAACATATTTTAACAATAGAGATCATTCAACCGTAATGCATTCTGTTGAAAAAATAACTAACGAAATAGAAATGAATAAAGATGTTAAAAACGATGTGGAGAAATTACGTATAAAATGTGGAGAAAACTAAAATAAATACACTTAAAACCTAATTATATGGTATAATATATATAGATTTTTGATTGTTTCCACATTTCCACACAACACTAATAACAATAATAAATAAAAACAATAATTAATAAGAGGTGATTGGATGAATTTTCAAATTAATAAAGACATATTACTTAACAATTTGATAATTGCTCAAAAAGCATTATCAAACAAAACACCTAATCCTGCTTTACAAGGTATTAAATTAGATGTTCTTGAAGATCATTTAATTATTACTACTAGTAATTCAGATATTGCTATTAAATTAGTAATTAAAGATCCAAGCTTAGCAATTAAAAAACAAGGATCCGTTTTAATACCTGGTAAATATTTTATTGAAATCATTAGAAAACTAGATGGATTAAAGGTTGTTATATCATCTGTCGTAGATAACATGATAAGAATAGAAGCTGACAGATCAGATATCACATTAAATATGATGGACATAGACGATTATCCTGAATTAGAATTTAGTGAAAAAATTAAATCTATAAAAATCAATGTAAGAACTTTGAAAACAATTATTAGACAAACAGCTTTTGCTACTTCATCTATTGAAAACAGACCAATTTTAACAGGTGTTAATTTTAAAATTGATGGAAATAAATTAATAGCAATAGCTACAGATAGTTATCGATTAAGTCAAAAACAAATTGAATTAAATGAAGTTTATGAACCATTAAACATTATAATTCCAGGCCGTAGTTTAGATGAATTAATAAAAGTACTTGAAAATAATAACGAAATGGTTGAATTACATTTTGATAATTCAAAAATTTTATTTAAATATAGAAGTTTATTATTTCAATCACGTTTGTTAGAAGGAAATTATCCAGAAACATCAAAATTAATTCCAACTGAATTTCCAATCATTATTAAATTTAACAAAGAAAACCTATTTACAGCGATTGAAAGAGCTAGTTTACTTTCAAGTAGAGATGGAAATAATGCAATTGTTAAATTACAATTAAGACAAGACAATATTGTTGAAATAACATCTAATAGTCCTGAAATAGGTAAAGTTTTAGAAGAGGTGTATCCAGTTGATGAAATAATTGGTGCTCCTATCAAAATTGCGTTTAGTTCTAAATATATTTTAGATGCCTTAAAAATCTTCAATTCAAGTGAAGTTACAATTAATTTTACCGGTGAGATAAGACCATTCATAATTAAAGGTGATTATGATGAAAATATGCTTCAATTAATACTTCCGGTAAGAACAGAATAAGATAAAAAGTCCTCCGGGACTTTTTTTATATACTTGCTCAATTGGCTTGTAATTATTATATCTTTATTATATAATATATATAATAATATATATGAAAGAAAGTGGTTTTATGGAGAAGATAATTATCAGGAGTGAATATATAACTTTAGGCCAATTTATCAAGTTTACTAATATTGTTTCCTCAGGTGGAATGGTAAAAGCGATTTTAGAAGAATATACCATCTATGTTAATGATATTTTAGAAGCTAGAAGAGGAAAGAAACTATACCCAGGTGATAAAGTTTTAATAAAGGGTATTGGAACTTATAAAATAGGTAAATAATGTACATAAAATCACTCAAATTAACTAATTTTAGAAACTATGATAAATTATCAACCAACTTTAGTAGAAAAACCAATATAATTATTGGAAAAAATGCTCAAGGAAAAACAAGTGTTTTAGAATCACTTCATATTTTAGGTCTTACTAAGTCGCACAAACTAAATAAAGATAGAGATGTTATCAAAATAGGCACAGAATACGCTAAAATTAATTCTCTAATCAATTTAAATGACAAGGATATAGAATTAGATATCATCATCTCAAAAATCGGTAAAAAAGCAAAATATAACCAAATAGAGTTAGAGAAATTAAGTGAATATATTGGTATTTTAAATGTCGTAATATTTTCACCTGAGGACCTTGATTTAATAAAGGGAAATCCCCAAATTAGAAGAAAATTTCTTGATTTAGAAATCGGACAAATATCTAAACAATACCTTTATTCGTTACTTAATTATAAAAAAGTATTAAAACAAAGAAATGACTTATTAAAAGCAATGCAAATGAATAAAGAAAAAGATATGATGTTGTTAGATATTTTGACAGATCAATTAATTGGTTATTTAGAAGAAGTTGTTAGACAAAGAAGACAATTTATATCTAGAATAGCTAAATATACTAATAAAATCTATAAGTATTTATCAAATTCCCAAAGTAATTTAGTTGTAAAGTATGTACCAAGTATTAAATCAAACTATAAAAAAGAATTTGTTAATAAATATAAGTACGATATTATTACAGGAACAACAAATTTGGGCGCTCATCGTGATGATATTGAATTTTTTATTGATGACTATTTTATTAAGACTCATGCTTCTCAAGGAGAGATGAGGAGTTCGGTATTATCGGTAAAGTTAGCGTTGATTGATTTTATTTTCGAATATAAAAAGGATTATCCTATTCTTCTATTGGATGATGTATTAAGTGAGTTAGATGAAGAAAGACAAAACAATTTACTAGACTATATACAAAATAAAACACAAAACTTTATTACTTCAACAGAAATTAACGAAATAAACTTAAAAAAAATAAGTAATTATAAAATATTTACAATTAAAAAAGGACACATTGAGGAGAGTGGAGACATTGAATTCAAAATATGATTCAAGTAATATTCAAATATTAGAAGGATTAGAGGCAGTTAAAAAACGTCCTGGGATGTACATAGGGACAACAGGTCCAAGAGGACTTCATCATTTAGTATGGGAAATTGTTGATAATTCAATAGACGAAGCTTTGGCTGGATTTGCAAGCTTTATTACTATAGAAATTTTACCTGACAATGTAATTAAAGTTGTTGATGATGGACGCGGAATACCCGTTGATACACACCCTAAAACAGGATTACCTGCTGTAGAAACTATTTTAACCACTCTTCATGCTGGTGGTAAGTTTGATCATGATTCATATAAAGTATCAGGAGGATTACACGGGGTTGGAGCAAGTGTTGTAAATGCTCTAAGTGAGTGGATGGATATAGAAATCTATAAAGATGGACATAAATATACACAAAGATATGAATATGGATTTACAGCAACAAAACTAATCGATCACGGTCCAACAGACAAAAAAGGAACTATTACATGGTTTAAAGCAGATCCAAAGGTATTTACCGAAACAACAACATATGAATATGAAATATTAAGAAATAGAGTTCAACAATTAGCGTTTCTAAATAGAGGACTTTCTATTAAAATTAGTGATTTAAGAAAATCTGAAACTATTATGAATAGTTATATGTATGAAGGTGGAATAAAAGAGTACGTGGAGTATTTAAACCGTTCTGGAGATACATTACATAAAGAAGTAATATTTTGTGAAGGTGAAATTGATAATATTCAAGTAGAAATTGCGATGCAATATAATTATGGATATAGCCAAAACATCTTTAGTTTTACAAATAACATAAATAATATTGAAGGTGGAACGCACGAAGAAGGGTTTAGAATGACACTTACTAGAGTTTTAAATAATTATGGTAAAAACAATAATATCTTTAAAAAAGATGAAAGTTTTGTTGGGGATGATACTAGAGAAGGATTAACATGTATTATTAGTATAAAACATCCAGATCCTCAATTTGAAGGACAAACCAAATCTAAATTAGGATCATCAGAGGTTAGAAAGATTGTAGCTAACATATTAAGTGATGGGTTAGGTCGTTATTTAGCGGAAAACCCTAATGATGCTAGAATAATTATTGAAAAAGCATTAATGGCATCACGTGCTCGTTTAGCGGCAAAAAAGGCACGCGAAGCTACAAGACGTAAATCACCACTTGATGGGTTAGGATTTGCATCTAAATTAGCAGATTGTCGAACAAAAGACCCTAAAAAATCAGAAATATACATTGTCGAAGGGGACAGTGCTGGCGGGAGTGCTAAACAGGGTAGAGAGTCAGCATTTCAAGCGATTCTTCCACTTAGAGGAAAAGTATTGAATGTTGAAAAATCTAGATTAGATAAAATTTTAGGTAATAAAGAAATATTATCAATGATTCAAGCGTTTGGAACAGGAATAGGTGAAGAATTTACTATTAAAGATGCTCGTTATCATAAGATTATCATTATGACCGATGCAGATGTAGATGGAGCGCATATACGCACATTATTGTTAACGTTTATATATCGTCATTTAAAACCATTAATTGAAATGGGATACGTTTATATTGCTCAACCACCACTATATAAAATTCAACAAGGCAGAAAGATTGAATATGCTTATGTTGAAGAACAATTAGAACCATTATTAAAAGAATTTGGGCCAAGAGCAACAATTCAAAGATATAAAGGATTAGGTGAAATGAATCCAGAACAACTCTGGGAAACGACAATGGATCCAAGTACAAGAACATTATTACAAGTAACATTAGAAGATGCAATCGAGGCAAATGAAGTATTTAGTATGTTGATGGGTGATGATGTTGCTCCTAGACGTGAATTTATTCAAACTAATGCATTGTATGTCCAAAACTTGGATGTTTAGGAGATGAATAAAATGGATGAAATAAATAATCTTGAAGAAAATAACAGCACATTTGACAATATAAAAGAAATTAACATAACAACTGAGATGAAAACATCATTTCTTAGTTATGCGATGAGTGTTATTGTATCAAGAGCTTTACCAGATGTTAGAGATGGATTAAAACCTGTTCATAGAAGAATTTTATTTGGAATGGATGAACTAGGAGTCTATCCTGATAAAGCTTTTAAAAAATCAGCTCGTATTGTCGGAGATGTTATGGGGAAATATCATCCTCATGGTGATACAGCAATCTATGATGCTATGGTTCGAATGGCCCAAACATTTAGTTACCGATACCCACTTGTAAATGGACATGGAAACTTTGGTTCAATAGACGGAGATGGTGCAGCTGCGATGCGTTATACAGAAGCAAGAATGCACAAAATAACATCTGAAATGATGGCAGATATTAAAAAAGATACAATTGATTTTGCCGATAATTATGATGGATCAGAAAGAGAACCAACAGTATTACCATCAAAATTTCCTAATTTATTGGTAAATGGTTCAACAGGTATAGCTGTAGGAATGGCAACTAACATTCCTCCTCATAATTTAGGAGAAGTTATTGATGGTATTTTAGCTTATATTGAAAATAACGATATAACTACTGAAGAATTAATGCAACACATAAAAGGTCCTGATTTTCCTACAGGTGGTACAATCATGGGAATGACAGGATTAAGAAAAGCTTATGAAACTGGAAATGGCTCAATAAAGATACGCGCTAAGACTGAAATAATTGAAAAAAGAAATGGAAAAAAATCAATTATTATCACAGAAATTCCTTATCAAGTTAATAAATCTCGATTAATTGAAAAAATCGCAGAACTTGCAAAAGAAAAGAGAATTGAAGGAATAACTGATTTAAGAGATGAATCAAACCGTAAAGGAATTAGAGTGGTAATTGAGTTACGAAGAGATATCAATGCTGATGTAACACTTAATAACTTGTATAAATTCACACCACTTCAAACTACTTTTGGAATAAATATGTTGGCACTTGTAAATAATCAACCAAAAGTATTGCCAATAAAAGAGTCTTTAATACATTATGTGTCTCACCAAATTGAAGTTTTAACTCGTAAAACAGCATTTGAACTTCGTAGAGCTAAAACAAGAGCGCATATTTTAAATGGATTATTAATTGCTTTAAAAAATATTGATAAAGTGATTAAAACAATTAGAGAATCATATGACGATGCAGAAAAACAATTAATAAATCGTTTTGAATTATCATCTGAACAAGCAAAAGCGATACTAGAAATGCGTTTAAGAAGATTATCTGGGCTCGAAGGAGAAAGATTAGAAAAAGAACTAAAAGATTTGATGGGGACAATTGAAAGTTTAGAATACATTTTAAATAATGAAGATAAAAAGTATGAAATAATTAAAAAACAACTAATTGATATAAAGAATAGATTTTCAGATCCTCGTCGTTCAGAAATAAGTTTAGCAATGGATTTAGACATTGAAGACGAAGATTTAATTCCTGTTGAAGATATAATTATAACGATCACAGCAAGTGGATATTGTAAACGTATGAATACTGACATTTACAAAACTCAAAATCGTGGTGGTAAAGGAATGACAGGGATAAAAACAAACGAAGATGATGTAGTTGATCACATTATAAGCTGTTCAACACATGATTTCATCTTGTTCTTTACAAATAAAGGTAGAGTTTATAAGATGAAAGGATACAAAATGCCTAATTATGGACGCACATCAAAAGGATTGCCAATTGTAAATCTTTTGAATTTAGATGAAGGTGAAACATTAGCTGCAGTGGCAAAAATAGATGATTTTGAAAGTGAAAACTTCCTATTTTTCGCTACAAAAAGAGGTATTGTTAAAAGAACACTAGTATCTGACTTTAAAAATATTAGGACATCAGGTATAAAAGCAATTAATCTTCGCGAAGGAGATGAATTATTAGCTGTAAGATTAACCGATGGAACAAGAGATGTAATTATTGGAGCTTCAAATGGTAAAGCAATTAGATTTAGCGAAACAAAAGCTCGTCATATGGGAAGAGTAGCAAGTGGAGTAAGAGGAATCTTAATTAGTGAACCAGTTGAAGTTATTGGATTTACAATAGTCACAGAAGAAAAGAATCAAATACTTGTAGTAACGGAAAATGGCTATGGTAAGCGAACTATTGTTGACGAGTATAGACAACAAAATCGTGGTGGGAAAGGTGTTAAAACACTTAATATCACTGAAAAAAATGGACAATTAAAAAAATTAAAGAGTGTTTCAGGAAATGAAGATTTAATAATTACAACTACAAAAGGTATGATAATAAGAGTTCCGATTGAACAAATAGCTACTTCTAAAAGATCAACTCAAGGAGTACGCTTAATTAAACTTAATGAGGGGCATAAAGTTGCCACAATAGCTATTGTGCCTAAACAAGAAGAGGAAATATTTGAAGAGGATACAAAAGATAATACAGAAATATTAGAACAAGTTGAGCAAGTAGAAATAAAAGAAGAATAAATTGATAAAACAGATACAAATTTTGTATCTGTTTTTCTTTAGGAATTAATTTACATAAAACACATATCAATAGATTGACAAAATATTGATATTTTGTTATTATCAAGACAAGAAATACGCTGATGAGACTAAGTAATACAGTATTCTTTCTAAAGAGAGTTAGTGATGGTGAGAACTAACAAAGATATTGTATGAAATCTATCTCGGAGTGGGATTAATTATCCCCGGGTCGTTCCCGTTAAAAAACATTCAAGATAGGGGAAAAGCCCTAAATAAGGTGGTACCGCGAAATCAAGTCGCCCTTAAATTAAGGGTGATTTTTATTATTTTTAGGAGGTAGTTGAGGATGTTAGATATTAAATTAATTAGAGAAAAAACAGATTATTATGTGGAATTATTGAATCGAAGAGAAGGAGATTTCTCTTATTTGTATAATCTTGTAGAAAAAGATAAACGTCGTAGAGAAATAATAATTCAAGTTGAATCAATAAAGGCTTTACGCAATGAAACAAGTAAACAAATTGGATTATACAAGCGAGAAGGAAAAGATGTTTCTGAGATATTAAAAAAAGTTGAAAACATTGGGGTCGAGATTAAAAAGTTTGAAGACGAGTTACGAGATATTGAAGGATTTATAAATTTAAAATTGCTAGAGACTCCAAATATTCCGAAAGAAGATATTCCTATCGGGAAAGATGATACAGAAAATATTGAAGTTAAAAAAGTTGGCAATATTCCAACATTTGATTTTGAACCACTCCCACACTGGGAATTGGCTACAAAACTAGATATTTTGGATTTTGAAAGAGCTAGTAAAATATCTGGAAGTCGCTTTGTTATATATAAAGGTTTAGGTGCTAGGCTTGAAAGAGCACTAATTAATTTCATGATCGACTTACACGTTTTCGAGCACAATTATAAAGAAACTATTCCGCCATATATTATTAATGAAGATTCTATGACTGCATCAGGACAATTTCCTAAATTTAAAGATGATGCTTTCAAATTGATTGATAAGAGAGATTTATATCTTAATCCTACTGCTGAAGTTCCAACAATAAATTATCATCGTGATGAAATACTAAATATTAATGAATTACCAATTAAGTATTGTGCTTTTACTACTGCTTTCAGACAGGAATCAGGTAGTGCTGGAAGAGATACCAGGGGAATTATAAGATTACATCAATTTAACAAAGTGGAGTTAATTAAATTTACAACTCCAGAAGATTCTTATAAAGAACTTGATTTAATGCTTGAAAATAGCGAGAAAGTATTAAAGTTATTGAATCTACCATACCGAGTAGTAATTCTTTGTACTGGAGATTTAGGTTTTTCAATGAGAAAAACATATGATATTGAAGTATGGTTACCTTCATATAACACATATCGCGAAATAGGTAGTATTTCAAATGCTGAAGATTACCAAGCTAGAAGAGGAAATATCAAATTTAAAAGAAGTAAGGATTCAAAACCAGAATATGTACATACATTAAATGGTTCAGGATTAGCGATAGGGAGAACTGTTGTAGCAATATTGGAGAACTTTCAACAAAAAGATGGTACAATTGTTATACCTGAGGTTTTAGTACCTTATATGAAAACAGAAATAATTAAATAGGAGGATATATGACAGACATTAGAGAACAAAAAACATTCACATTATTAGAAGAAAAAAATGATATTGTTATAACTAATAATATTAAAAATCCAATTGTAAAAGAGTTAAATAGCATTTTTGATGGCATGATAAAAGAACTGTCAACTGAGCCATTTACCACTATTTTTACATTAGGTAAATTAAAATCAAAAAAGATTCATGTGGTAAATTTTGAAGATTTAGATGACTTAGAAAAGAGAAACAAGATTTTTAATAAAATTGCAAAATTGAAAGAAGATACTTGTATTGTTGTTGATTCATTTGAAAACGAAGCATATTTAGAAATAATACAAGATTTATCAGAAAATTTAATGACACAAAGCTACAAAATGAATAAATTTAAATCTAAAAAAGAAGAAAAAGATGTCGTTTTCTATTATTACGGAGAAACAGCTATATATAACGTTGTTAAAAAGGGATATATCTACGGTGATTGTATGAATCATGCCCGTGATTTGGTAAATACTCCATATAATCATTTAAATGCACAAGATTTAGCTAATTATGCTAAAAAACTTGAAAAGCATGATAATGTTTCTGTTAAGATTTATAATAAAAAAGAAATAGAAGATATGAATATGGGAGCCTTCTTAGGTGTTAATAAAGGAAGCACAGTAGAACCTAAACTTATTTTAGTTAAGTATCAAGGAAAAGATACATTTAATGATCCGACAGCTTTAGTTGGAAAGGGAGTAATGTACGATACTGGTGGATATTCATTGAAAACTCCACAAAGTATGCCTGGTATGAAAGTGGATATGGCAGGTTCTGCGGCGGTAATTAGTGCTTTAGAAGCAATTGCTCGTTTAAAATTAAAAGCTAATGTTATGGCAATTGTAGCTGCAACAGACAATAGAATTGGTGATGAAGCAATTGTACCTGATGATATATTAATTGCAGCAAGTGGAAAAACAATTGAAATTATATCTACCGATGCAGAAGGAAGACTTACTTTAGCAGATGCAGTATGGTTTGCTCAAAAAGAAGGTGCAAAAAAAGTAATTGATACTGCAACACTTACCGGAGCAATGGTAGCAGCTTTAGGACATGAGTTTACAGGTGCATTTACGAATAGTAAAGAATTTTATAATGAATTTTATGACGCTAGTAAAAAAACAAAGGAAAAAGTATGGGAAATGCCTATTTCTAAAGGTTATAGAAAATTAATAGAAAGTAAAGTAGCTGATATAAAGAACTCTGGAGGACGTCTTGCGGGAGCCAGTACAGCAGCAGCATTTATCGAAGCGTTCATTGAAAAAGATACTAAATGGATTCATTTAGATATCGCAGGAACTGCTTCTGCTGAAAAAACAGGGGCTACTGGAGTAATGGTAAAAACATTTACTGAGTTATTTTGTTGATATAAAAAAAGGATTCCGCGTGGAATCCTTTTTATAATTCTTTTTTAATAAGTTTAATTAATTTTTCAAAATACTCTGGTTGAAATTTACCATAGTTGTCAATGGTTGAAAGCATCATTCCATCTTTTTCGTATCTAGGAATTAGGTGAAGATGAAAGTGAAAAACGCTTTGATGTGGTTTATCGTTATTGTTAATTATATTTAATCCAATAGGGTTAAATGCCTTTTTTAGTGCTCTTGAAATTTTTGGAACTACTTTAAAAACATTTATAATAGTTTCTTCATCTAAATCATAAATATTCTTTATGTGTTTCTTTGGAATAACTAATGTATGACCTTTTGTTCCTTGTGTTATGTCTAAAAAAGCTAAAACATGTTTATCCTCATAAACTTTATGTGATGGGATTTCACCGTTTATTATTTTACAAAAAATACAATCCATACTACCTCTCCTTATCTATAATTTTTATTACTCTAAAAAGATCTTTCATATGTGACAACATAAAATCAGGATTAACTTCCCATAAATGAGAACTTCCTTTTAAACTCCAAGCAACTCCTGCAGTATATATTCCGGCGTTTTTACCAGCTAGTAAATCACCTTGATTATCACCAATCATTAGTGCCTTGTTATATGAGGGGAAACGGCTTAATGCTTTGATTATTGGTTCTTTATTCGGTTTTGGTTTTGTTACATCATCAAGGCTAATAAAGACACTAAAATACTTTTCTAAGTTGTAATAAGTAAAGCTTGGCCATGCTGCTATTTTGAATTTTGATGTGACTATTCCTAAGTTGTAACCCAAGTTATATAATTTTTTAATTACTTCTTCTACTTGTGGATATATTTGAAAGTTTCCAACCTCATATTCTACATAATATTCACGATATGATTTAATCATATCATTAATTAAATTTTGATTATTTGTGTAATTGCTGTATGTTTCTTGTAATGTGGGACCAATAAATGTCATAATTTTTTCTCTTGATAAAGATAAATCGGGGAAATGTTTTTTAAAACTTGATATGAAACTTCTGATAATTATTTCATTAGTATTAATTAACGTTCCATCTAAATCAAATAGAATTGTGTCTAGTTTTTTCATAAAATCACCTAAGATTATTTTATCATAAACTAGAAAAAAATAAAATCTATATAAAAAGAATTGAATAATTACTAATATGTTGTAAACTATGAGGGGTTAGGAGTGATATTATGTCAAACATTATTGATGAATTAAAACAAAAAATTAGTGGAAAAGGGCTTAAAATAGTTTTTCCAGAATCAAATGATGATAGAATTATGAAGGCAGCTATAAAATTGAAAAACGAACATTTGTTAGTGCCAATTTTAATTGGAAAAGTTGAAAATATTTCAAAAGAATATGACGTTTCTGGTTGTATAGTTATTGATCCTAAGACATACAATAATTATGATAAGATGGTAGAAATGTTTGTTAGTCGTAGAAATGGTAAAACAACTGTTGAAGAGGCAAAACAACAATTGCTTGATAAAAATTATTTTGGAACTATGTTAGTTTATATGAATGAGGCAGATGGATTAGTAAGTGGAGCAACTCGTTCGACAGGGGACACTGTAAGACCTGCTTTACAAATTATTAAAACAAAACCAGGAGTATCAAGAACATTCGGATATTTTTTAATGATTAAAGGTGAAGATAAATATATTTTTGCCGATTGTGCAATTAATCCAAATCCAACTGCGGAAAATTTAGCTGAATTTGCTATTGAATCAGCAAAAGCAGCTGAAATGTTTGGAATCACACCTAAAGTAGCAATGCTTTCTTTTTCAACAAACGGAAGTGCAGATACAGAAGAAAGCCAGAAAATGGCTTTAGCAACTAAAATCGCTAACAAAAGTAATTCAGGGTATGAAATTGATGGTGAAATGCAATTTGATGCAGCTTATGTTAAAAGTGTTGGGATAAAAAAATATCCAGGAAGTAAGGTAGCCGGCAAGGCAAATACATTTATTTTCCCAGATTTAAATTCTGGAAATATTGGATATAAAATAGCTCAAAGATTAGGCGGATTTGAAGCAATGGGACCAATTTTAGCAGGATTGAACAAACCTGTAAATGATTTGTCTAGAGGTTGTAATATTGGAGATGTATATAAAACAGCTATAATTACCGCAACTCAATCTTTATCTAGTTAAAAACGACTCAATAATTTATTGATTTAAAGACTATGAAATCTCTATATCATAGTCTTTTTATATGTTTGTTAGTATGTTATAATACCAATACAAGAAGTGGGTGATATTGTGCAAAAATGTCAAATTATTTATAACCCAGAGAGTGGGAAAAAAGATTTTGTTAATCATCTAGATTATGTATCAACAAGATTATGTGATGCAGGATATATAGTAGACATAGTAGCTACAAAAAGACCTAAACATGCGATTATATTGGCTAAAAAAGCATGTGAAGAAATGTATGATTTACTTGTTATATCAGGTGGAGATGGGACATTACACGAATGTATTAACGGAATAGCTATTTCAAAACATAAACCAATAATAGGATATATTCCATCAGGGACAGCTTGTGACTTAGCTAGTTCACTTAGAATACCTAAGAATGTAATAAAGGCAGTTAATATTATTTTAGAAGGTGTACCTGTAAAAATGGATATAGCTAAAAGTAATAATGGCTACTTTATATATGTTATGGCAATTGGTACTTATGTCGACATTTCATATGTAACAGATTCAAGATTGAAAAAATATCTTGGTTATTTCGCATACATTATTACCGGTATAAAAGAGTTTTTTACAATTCCAATGATGAAAACAAAAATCGTACATGATAAAGGAACATTTAGAGGATATTTTTCTTTAATATTGGTAGTTAATTCTCAAAAAATAGCTGGTTTTGATTTTGTAAACAGACCAGTACTAGATGATGGATATGTTGATGTTATAATATACAGGTATATCCCTCTATTAAACAATTTACTTTACTTTCTTTCTATTGTATTAGGACCAAGAATGATTCCTTTTGTACATCGTTTTAGAACATCACGTCTTAAAATATATACAGATCATCATCACAAATGGAATATGGATGGAGAAGAAGCTAATTCAGGAAATGTAAATATAGAAGTAATTAAACAAGCAATCGAGATTATTGTAAAACCAAGTATAAGAGTTAAGTATTTTAAAGGACAAGAATAATGGAAAAAATGAAAATAAATGAGGTCGTTGTAGTCGAAGGCTACCACGACCTTGCAAAGTTAAAAGCTATTTATTCTAATCTTGATATATACATAACAAACGGTAGCGAAATTAGTGCTGATAAGCTCTCTGAATTGAAAGCATTAAACGAATCACGAGGACTTATTTTGTTGTTAGATCCTGATTATCAAGGAGAGAGAATTAGAAGAGTAATTAACGACTATGTTGGTCCGACAAAACATGCTTTTATGAACAAGAAAGATTGTATAAGCAAAAATCGAAAAAAGGTTGGAATTGAACATGCAAAAAAGGATAAAATTATTAAAGCATTATCTTCATTTTACACAACAAAAGATGATGTATATAACAAGGTAGAAATCAGTGATTTATATAGCTTGGGACTAATTGGAAAACCATATTCAAAAGCACTAAGATTAAGCTTAGGTGAAAAGCTGGGCATTGGCTTGAATAATGGAAAAACGATGTTAAATAAAATCAATATGTTCGGAATAACATTAGAAGAAATAAATAACATATTAAGGAAGTGATATGATGTCAAAAGTAGGTACGATTTCTAGTACAAAAAGCACTCTTGATAAACACGATTTCTATATTAAAAAGAAGTATGGACAAAACTTCTTGGTTGATCAAAATATATTAAAAAAAATAGTTCAAATACCATCTATAACTGAGGATACCTTAGTTATTGAAATTGGTCCTGGATTAGGTAGCCTAACTGAACATTTATTAGTGAAAGCAAAGCATGTTTTAGCATATGAAATTGATAAGGATTTACTACCAATTTTAAAGGATACTTTTAAAACTAATAAACTAACAATATTGAATAAAGATTTCTTAAAATGTAATGTAGATTTAGACATTAAAGAACTAAATATAGATTATGATCAGGCTATTGTTGTAGCAAATCTACCATTCTATATTACAACTCCAATTATTATGAAAATTATTGAAGAATCTAGCCTGATAAAAGAAATGGTTTTAATGACTCAACAAGAAGTTGCCGAAAGGCTTACTTCAAAGCCAAGCACAAAGGATTATAACTCTTTAAGTGTTGCAATTCAGTATAAAACAAAAGCAATAATTGCTTTAAAAGTACCGCGATCTGTTTTTATACCTGCACCTAATGTTGACAGTGCAATTGTAAAGTTAAATGTGATTGAAAATATCTTACAAAAACCGAAATCAGAAGAATTATTTTATGAATTAGTAAGGTCTTCTTTTGCACAAAGAAGAAAAACACTCGTAAACAACTTATATAACAAATATTCTATTGAAAAAGAAATACTTATTAACTTACTTATTGAATTGGATTTAAATCCTCGAATAAGAGCTGAAAACTTATCTGTAAGTGATTTTATAAGATTATCTGACATTCTATATAGGATTATATAAAAGCGACTAAAACAAAGAATTTTCTTTGTTTTTTCTTTATTCTCTAAATGTGGTAAAATAGAAGAGAGAAACATAGTTTAAGACGAGGTGAGTACAATGATTAAAGAAAAAGCTTATGCTAAGATAAATCTATTTCTTAATGTTGTCAATAAAAGATTTGATGGTTATCATGACCTTGAAATGGTGATGGCATCTATTGATTTGTTTGATTTGCTTACTTTTAAAAGTAACCCTACAGGTGAAATTGAAGTTACTTCAGATATCGGAATTACAAATGATTACAAAAAAAATATTGTTTATGAAATTGCTACTTTCTTAAAAGATGAATTTGATGTTAAAAAAGGAGTAATTATTGATATTAAGAAAAATATTCCTATAGCTGCTGGGTTGGCAGGAGGAAGTGCAGATGCTGCTGCTACTTTTAGAGGATTGAACAGGTTATGGAAATTAAAACTATCTTTGGGGGATATGGCTAAACTAGGCGAAAACTTTGGAGCCGACATTCCTTTTTGCATTTACAATAAACTATGTATTGCTAGAGGAAAAGGGGAAGACTTATTTTTTATCAATAATAAATTGAAAACACCATTATTACTAGTTAATCCAAGAATAAAGATAAGTACAAAAGAAGTATTCAGCAAAGTGAAAAAAGAAGAAATTGAAGAACGCAAGATTAATGATATGACCTCTGCCATTTATAACAAAAACCACGAGTTAATGGCTAGAGAATTTCATAATTCTTTAGAGAAAATTGCATTTGAGATGGAACCAAAAATCAGGGAAATAAAGAATCAAATGATTGATTTAGGGCTAGATGGTGCTTTGATGAGTGGTTCGGGATCATCTGTTTTTGGTGTTTCAAAAGATAAAGCAAAACTTAAATATGTATTTGAAATAATGAATGATGATTATTTTAAAGTAATTACAAAAATAAGATAACCTAAATCTCACCAAAAAAATATTATTTGTAACCGATTTCTAGGTGTGGTATAATTACTATTGTAGAAAACAGGAAATGCGAGGTGGTATAATGAACATAACAGACGTTAGAGTTAAGAAATTTAATGGACAAAACCGCTTAAAAGCAATTGCGGCAATCACTATTGACGAATGTTTTGTAGTTCATGAATTACGCATAATCGATGGAAAAGCTGGATTATTTGTTGCTATGCCTAGCAGAAAAATGCCTAATGGAGAGTTTAAGGATGTTGCTCATCCAATTAATCAAGAAACTCGAAATACTATCGAAGCTGCTGTAATTGAAGCTTATAATCTATTAGGTGATGAATAAAAAACAAAAAAATGCAACTTTTTTATAGAAGCTGCATTTTATTTTTGCATTTTATGGAGTATGATGGTAATGTAATAGAGGTTAAAATATATAATATTTGGAGGTCTTTTTAGATGGCAATCTTAGATGGTGTAAAAGTTAAACTGTTTAGTTTGAGCGCTAATAAAAAATTAGCGGAGGAAATCTCGATGAAAACGGGGATTCCGCTTAGCAAGATAGATTTAAGTCGTTTTGCAGATGGTGAAATTGGTGTAAATTTAGAAGAGACAGTAAGAGGGCATCATGTTTTTTTAGTACAACCAACTAGTAATCCCGTTAATGAAAACATTATGGAATTACTTATCACAATAGATGCTATGAAAAGAGCATCTGCAAAAAATATAAACATCGTAATGCCATATTATGGATATTCAAGACAAGATCGCAAATCAAAATCAAGACAACCAATTTCAGCTAAACTTGTAGCAAACTTAATTGAAGTAGCTGGCGCAACAAGGGTTCTTGCAATGGATTTGCATGCTGCTCAAATACAGGGTTTTTTTGATATTCCAATTGATAATTTTAGAGCATTACCGTTATTGGTAGAGTATTTTACAAATAAAAACTTTAAAGAAGAAATAGTAATTGTGTCACCAGATCATGGTGGAGCAGTAAGAGCTAGAAATATGGGAGAAGGCATGAATGCACCAATAGCTATTATTGATAAAAGAAGACCTGCTCCTAATGTTTCAGAAGTTATGGGGATTGTTGGAGATGTTAAGGGGAAAATTGCTATAATAGTGGATGACATGATTGATACAGCAGGAACAGTTACTTCAGCTGCACAAGCATTAATTGATGCTGGAGCTAAAAAGGTTTATGCTTGTTGTACTCACCCTTTATTTTCAGGACCAGCTATTGATAGAATCAATAATTCTGTTTTAGAAGAAGTTGTGTGTACTAATACAATTCAATTACCACTTAACAAGAAATCACCTAAAATTGTTCAATTAAGCATTGCCAATCTTGTTTCTCAAGGAATTTTAAACATAATATTTGGTAAGCCTTTAAGTAGTTTATTTGAATATAAAGGTAATAATCTTAAATAATCTTACAAAGTAGATACTTTTGATAGTATCTACTTTTTTTATACATTAAATGATATAATGGTTAAAGGAGGTGGTATAGTGGATATTTTTATAATATCGCTACTCGCAGTTGTTGTAATTCTTTTAGTTATTTTATTAATTAATAATCTAAAAAATAATGAAGAGAAGAAAGAAAACATTGTAGATGAAATTAAAACTAATTTAATAGAAGAAAACTATAAATTATCAAACACAATGATTAAAGAATATGGAGATTTAAAGGTTGAAATTGCAACATCAATTGGAAAAGGAAGTAAAGAGAATATTAAAGATTTAAATGAGTTTAAAGAAGGATTAAATAAAGATATTTTTGATAACTTTAAAACATTGAATATTAAGATTGAAGAACAGATGGAAAGAATTAATAAAAAGGTGGAATATCGCTTAAATGAGGGGTTTGAAAAAACAAATAAAACCTTTACAAATATTGTGGAAAGACTTACAAAAATTGATGAAGCTCAAAAGAATATCGAGAAATTATCAACTGATGTTGTGTCTTTACAAAATGTTCTAACTGATAAGAAAACAAGAGGTACTTTTGGTGAAGTACAATTAAACCATATACTTGTTTCTATCTTTGGAGATAAGAATGAAAAGGTATTTCAGACACAAGCTACTTTATCTAATGGTAAAATTGTAGATGCTTTATTGCATATTCCTGATCCGATGGGAGATTTAGCTATTGATTCTAAATTTCCACTTGAAAACTATCAGAGAATGGTAGATAAGGATTCAACAGATGCATTAAGAACTGAGGCTACTCGAAAATTTAAAACAGATATTAAAAAACATGTTGACGATATAGCTACTAAATATATTATTCCAACTGAAACAAGTGATCAAGCTGTGATGTTTATACCGGCTGAAGCGATTTTTGCTGAATTAAACGCTTATCATCAAGATATAATTGATTACGCACAAAGAAAAAGAGTTTGGATTGCTTCTCCTACTACTTTGATGAGCTTATTAACAACTGTTCAAGTATTACTTAGAAATGTTGAAAGAGATAAGTATTCGAAAGTAATTCAAGAAGAATTAATTAAGTTAGGTGATGAATTTAAGAGATATCAAGATAGATGGGATAAATTGTCTAGAAGTATTGATACAGTTAATAAGAGTGTTAAGGATATTCATACTACGAGTGGTAAGATTGGAAAAAGGTTTGAAGAGATTTCTAATGTTAAAATTACAGAAAATTCGGGTATTGAAGAAATTGAATAACACTATATATTGACAATTATAGTTATTTTGTTATTATATTTGTATAAACGATGATTGGAAAAAGTAATACTTAAAACTGTACAAAGCGATTCTAGGATGGTGAAAGCTAGAATATAAGTTAAGTGTGAATAACACCATGAGTGATGGAAGAATTAAGTAGACCCATCCGTATTCCTGCGTTAAAGGATAGAGTGCTTTTTGAATTAAGGTGGTACCGCGGAAATATTTTCGTCCTTAAACATTTGTTTAAGGGCGTTTTTTATTATAAAGGAGTGATTTAAATGGAAACAACAGTAAGAGAACTTTATGGCAGATACTTAGATTTAAACCAAAAGGAAGTAACTTTATTTGGATGGGTAAGAAATAACCGTGCACAAAAGGAGTTTGGATTTATTAATTTGAATGATGGAACTTTCTTTGAAACTATTCAAGTGGTTTATGAAAATGAATTTCTTGATAATTTTAAAGATGTTCAAAAATATCGTGTTGGTAGTGCAATAAAAGTTAGCGGTATTTTAGTTGTTACTCCACAAATGAAACAACCTTTTGAAATTAAATCTAGAGTTGTTGAGTTGTTAGGAGATTCACAAGAAGATTATCCGATACAACCAAAAAGACATACACGTGAGTTTTTAAGGGAAAACGCTCATCTAAGACCTAGAACTAATCTTTTTTCGGCTGTTTTTAGAGTTAGAAGCATCTTGAATCATGCGATACATGTGTTCTTTCAAGATCGAGATTTTATCCATGTTGCAGCACCGATTATCACTGCAAGTGATGCTGAAGGGGCTGGAGAAATATTTAAAGTAACAACTTTGGATTTAGCTAATATATCTCTTAATAAAGAAGGAGTAATTGATTATAAAAAAGACTTTTTTCAAAAGAAGACTAATTTAACTGTATCTGGACAATTAGAAGCTGAGGCTTTTGCTTTGGCGTTTAAAGATGTTTATACTTTTGGCCCAACATTTAGGGCAGAAAACTCCAATACAACCACTCATGCTAGTGAATTTTGGATGATAGAGCCAGAAATTGCTTTCGCTGATATTCATGATGATATGGATCTAGCAGAGGATATGGTTAAATTTATTATTAAGTATGTAATGGAAAAAGCACCGAAAGAAATGGAATTCTTTAATAGTTTTGTTCAAAAAGGTGTAATTGATAAACTAAATAAAGTGGTTTCCAGTAATTTTGTAAGAATTACACATAAGAAAGCTATTGAAGTTTTATCTAAAGCAAAAGATAAGTTTGAAAATATACCTAGTTATGGTGGAGATTTGGCTACTGAACATGAAAAATATTTAGTTACACATTATAATGGACCTGTATTTATTATTGATTGGCCAAAAGATATAAAGGCTTTCTATATGCGCTTAAATGATGATAATGAAACAGTTGCTGCAATGGATCTACTTGTTCCTGGCAGTGGAGAACTGATAGGAGGAAGCCAAAGAGAAGAACGTTTAGATTATTTAGAGAAGAGAATGAAGGAATTGAATGTTCCTAAAGAAGATTTATGGTGGTATTTGGATCTTCGTAAATATGGAGGATGCAAACATGCTGGATTTGGACTTGGGTTCGATCGTATGTTAATGTATATTACTGGTGTGGAAAATATTAGAGATGTTATACCTTTTCCAAGAACACCGAGAAATTGTGAATTTTAAGATAAAAAAAGAGAATCTCAAGCGAGATTCTCTTTTTTAGTTCTGTAATTATTTTTTAGTTGCTTTTATCGTTTCTGCAATTGTAGCTGTTAATCCAGTAATACCTTGTAAATCAGATGGAACAATTAATGTTGTAGCTTGTCCATTTGCTACTTCAATCATAGCTTTGTAAGCTTCTAAACGTAAGAATGCTTCATCTGCGCCAGCTTTTTTGATTAATTGAATACCTTTGGCAGTTGCATCTTGTACTTCGATAATAGCTTGAGCGCGACCTTCCGCTTCTTTAATTCTAACTTCTTTTTCAGCTTCAGCGCTTAAGATTGCCGCTGCTTTTTTACCTTCAGCGCCTAAGATTGCCGCTCTTTTTTCACCTTCAGCAATTAAAATTGATTGACGACGTTCACGCTCAGCGCGCATTTGTTTTTCCATCGCTTCACGAATATCTCTTGGTGGAATGATGTTTTTAACTTCTACACGGTGTATTTTAATTCCCCAAGGATCTGTAGCTTCATCAAGAATATTTCTCATTTTAACATTTATTAAATCACGTGATGTTAATGATTCGTCTAATTCTAGTGATCCAATAATGTTACGGAGTGTTGTAGCTGTTAAGTTTTCGATTGCTCTTAATGGATTATGAACTCCATAAGTAAATAGTTTTGGATCAGTTACTTGATAAAACACTACTGTATCAATTTGCATTGTTACATTATCTTTTGTAATAACAGGTTGTGGAGGAAAATCCACTACTTGTTCTTTGATTGATACTTTTTTAGTTATTCTGTCAACAAATGGAATAATAAAGTGTAATCCTACTGATAATGTTTGATGATAAGCCCCTAATCTTTCAATTACAAAGCGATTAGATTGTTGTACGATTGTAAATGCAGCACCGGCGACAACCAAAGCAAGTACTGCTAATATTATTAAAGCAATGTATCCAATTGGCATAATAAATCCTCCTTATTTTTTTTTATTTTTTATTTAGTAATAATTTTAGAATGGGTAATTAACCCCTGCATGTCTTGTTTCTGTATTAGAAAGATAATCTCTAATAGTTTTCTTTCTAGTTGTAAATGAAATTAATAACCAATCTAATCCGATGCCTACCAAAAATGTAAACACCCAAAATACAGATTTCCATAATACTTCTCTAATGAATAATGAATACCAATTAATTCTTCCATATAATTCTATTTTCATTAGTTTTCGACCTACAGTTTGTCCTTTAAAGGCTAAATTATAGAAATAATTGATTACTGTAAAACTAATAAAATAGAAGAGAGCAACGTTAAAATAATAGGATAACATAAGATTATATAAATATTCATTATTATTTTGAAAGTCACTTCTTAGTTCTAGAAAAATTTCATTATATTCTTCGATTGTAATTTCATTTTCGTCTAGTTGTAATTTGTAAGCATCAAGCATTTCAGAAAATTCATCTAAGTTTTCTTGGTAAAGAGCTGCTTTTGAGTCGTAATCTGGATATTGTGATTTAATCATATCTCCTACAAACAAGGTAAGTGATAAACTAAGAATAAAGAATATTGGCATAGCATCAAGTAAGAAAGATGCTAAGCGTTTAAAAAATCCTACTCTCATGAAATAATATCAACAATAAGTTTAACGCCTTCAATTGCAAGTACTTCCACTTTATCATTTACATAAATATCTTCTTCACAAGAAGAAATGGCTAACCAATATTTCCCATCAATTTTTACTTCTCCTCGTTCTCCTACATTAATATCTTTTGTGCAAATGGCTACTTTTCCAACTAATCTGTCGGTATTTGTACTTATTATATTTGTCTTAAGATAGTTTTTAACAACTGGACGAATACTAATTAGTAATAGTAAAGATACTACTATAAAGACTATTATTTGGCCAATAGGGTGGAAACCCACTAGTGCCAAAATAAAAGCTATTAATCCACCAGCACTAAACCAAATGCTTGTTAAGTCCATTGTGTTAATTTCAATTAATGCAGCTAAAATAATTACTGCAAACCATATAATAATCATATAATCTTCCATTACTTACACCTCCGGTTGGTTTAAGTCAATTACTAAGGCTGAATCTTCATGACTCCAGCTAGTTTTAAATTTGAATGACTTATTATCTGCTAAATCTACTCCAACTAATTTTGCGATTTCTTTCATAAACTTTTTATTACATACCCTAGCGTAACTAGGTTTTACTGTAATTTTATGTCTTTTTTCTTCAGGAATTGCTCCTATTTCTGCTTCTTCTTTTGAAATTGGCTTAACAGCAACCTTTTTTAAATTTAGATCCAGTCCAAGTAGTACACTAAACGCATGATCAAAGTGAGAACTTGCTGATTTATTAAGAGTAATGTTTGATTCATATAGCGTAGCAACACCATCTTTGGGTTTTTTTGACGTCCAAACAAATGACATAAATTCACCTCCTATTTATTTTTTATAACCGTTATATCTTTATTATAAGTAATAATAAATAAAAATACAAGAAAATTATTTAAAATTATTTTTATTTCATTGAATTAACAGTTATATAATATTTATAGACGATAATACTTATTTGGTAGCTTGGATTGTTTTAAAAATTATATTTATTTCCCTAAACAAAATTTTGAAAATAATTCGTCTAATAGATTTGTAGTTGATGTATCCCCAATTATTTCACCAAGAGCACTCCATGCTGCTTTTAAATCTATTTCTACCATATCGATAGGTAAAGCATCTTTTATAGCTATAACGCTATCTTTGAGTGATTTTAATGCTTCATTTAATTTTGCAATGTGTCGAGCATTTGAAATATATGTTTGATCTGTTGGATTAACTTCTCCACTTAAAAACATTTTTTTTATCATTCCTTCTAGTTCATTAATACCTGTTTTATGAAGGGCACTAACTGAAATACTGTTTTCAAAAGTATGGTATAACTCTTTGTTTAAATCTGTCTTATTAATAATAATTATTCTTTTTTTATATTTTGTTAATTCAAGAAGTTTTTCATCATCCTCTGTTAGTATTTGATTATTATCTAAAACAAATAATATTAATTCAGCTTCATTAATGATAGTTTTAGCTTTATCAATACCAATTTTCTCAATGAGATCTTCGGATTCTCTTATTCCAGCAGTATCAATTAGATTTAATATAATTCCTCCGATGTTTATATTACCTTCTACAATATCCCTAGTTGTTCCCTGTATTTCAGTTACAATTGCCTTATCTTCACGCAATAAGGCGTTAAGTAAACTAGATTTTCCAACATTTGGTTTACCAATTATCGCTGTCTTTACGCCATCTTTAATTACTTTTCCATAACTTGCCTTTTCTAGTAAATTCTCTATTTTAGATAACAAATTTACAATTTTAGGTTTTATAACATTATTAGATAATTGAACTACATCATCATATTCAGGATAATCAATATTTACCTCGATATGAGCAATAATATTTAATAAATCAGTTCTTAAATTTACAATAAGTTTATAAATTTCGCCATCTAAACCTTTGTTAGCTAAAGAAAGACTTAAATCTGATTTCGCTTCAATAATATCCATGACAGCTTCGGCTTGAGTTAAATCAATTCTTCCGTTTAAAAAAGCTCGTTCTGTAAATTCACCAGGATTAGCGCTTCTAGCACCTTCAAGCAACAAAATTTCTAGTATTTTATTAGCTACAAAAACTCCTCCATGACAATTAATCTCCACAATATCTTCTGTTGTGAAGGTCTTTGGAGCTTTAAAGACTGTTATTAATACCTCATCAATGTTGTTATCTTTATATACAATATGTCCATAATGGACAGTATGAGAAGGTACTGTTTCTAAATTTGTTCCATCAAATACTTTATTTGCTATTTTGATAGAATCTTCACCGCTCATTCTAACAATACTAATTGCGCCTTGCCCTAGAGCGGAGGATATTTGTGCTATTGTATCAGTTATCATAAATATCACCCAATTAATTATATCACAATCTTTATTTTTATAGTATAATACTTCTAGGTGATATTATATGAATAAAAATAAAGGTTTAAATTACTATGTAAAAATATTCTTCTTTTCTGTTTTAGCATTAGCTATATATATAGCATATTTATCAATTAAAGCTGGAAGTATTGATTATACATTAATATATTCTTTAATTCTTGTACCGTTTATGTTTACGATAATGTTATTTTTATTTGATAAAGTCTTTGATTTAATTTTTCCATCAAAATCAAAGAAATCGGACACTCAATTTAAAACATATTTAAAAACAGTAGGGGAATCGATCACGGAGCAATGTGATTTTAGTATCGAAGGTTACAGAAGACTTAGGGGAAATGTTGGTTTTCAAAAGTCATTAGAACAAGTGTATCGGATTTTAACTAACGGAGAAACACCTGAGTTAAGTTTTTCGTTTTTAGCAAAGAAATTTAAGAAAAATACTAATGAATATATAGCTTTAATGGTAGTTATTGAAGAAGCTAAAAAAATGATGGAAAATTCTGGAAAAGACTACCAAAAATAGTCTTTTTGTTTTATAATGGAATTACCATAAAATTCATAAATGAGGTGACATATTATGGCTTATAAAGCACTATACCGTACCTACAGACCTGCAACTTTTGACGAGATTGCTGGACAAGAACACATTACTAAAACATTTAAGAATGCTTTAAAAAATGATAAAATTGCACATGCATATTTATTTAGTGGACCAAGAGGAACTGGAAAGACTTCGATAGCGAAAATTATCGCTAAAGCAGTTAATTGTGAACATGCTCCTGTTGAAAATCCATGTAATGAATGCGCTATTTGTCGTGGAATTGCCGATAATTCTATAACTGATGTAATTGAAATAGATGCAGCCAGTAATAATGGTGTTGACGAAATAAGAGAAATTAGAGACAAAGTAAAATATTTACCTGGTGTAGGTAAATACAAAGTGTATATCATTGATGAAGTCCATATGTTAAGTATTGGAGCATTTAATGCCTTATTAAAGACATTAGAAGAACCACCAAAACATGTTATTTTTATTTTAGCTACTACTGAACCACATAAAATTCCAGCGACAATCCACTCTCGCTGTCAAAGATTTGATTTTAGAGGAGTAAGTATTCCAGAAATGATTGCGAGATTGAATACAATTGTTAAAGAAGAAAGTATTTTAGTTGAAAAAGAAGCACTAACAGTAATTGCTGAAGCAGCTGAAGGAAGTATGAGAGATGCAATTAGTTTACTAGATCAAGTTGTGTCTTATTCTGATCAAAAAGTAACAGTTGGTGATGTTCACTCTATTAAAGGAACTGTTTCAAATAAAAAATTATTAAACATAGCATATGCTATATATGAAAACAATTCAATTGAAGCAATAAAACAGCTAGATAACTTGATTCTAATGGGTAAAGAAGCACCAAGACTAGTTGAAAATTTAATTAAATTTTATCGAGATCTTCTAATCTTTAAGAATGTTAACACTGATGATGTAGATCAATTAATCTATAAAGAACCTACTTTTATAGAATTATCACGTTCTTTAAGTAATAATTTAATCTTTTTCTATATTGATGCTTTAAATAAAGCACAAAACGATATGAAATGGACCTCTAATTCAAAATTGTATATGGAATTAGCATTAATTAAAATGGTTGATAAAATTGAAAAACAAGAAATCATAATTGATGAAGAATTCACAAACATAAAGGAAGAAATTAAAGTTTTACAAGATAAAATAGATAATATGGAATATATCCCAATGAAAGAAGATAAATCTTCTGATGAAGTATCTTATAAACAAGAAGAAAAAACACATAATGTTGAAGATATTCCCTCTTTTAAACCTGTTACTGAGGAAAAAAAGGAAGAATCTGTTAAAGTTGTTGGAAAGCAGATAGATGAGAAAACAGAAGAACATATAATAGATGACAAACCTTTATATACAAAAGAAGATATTGAAGAGCCAATCAAAGAGGTTATTGAAGAAAAAGAGGAAATAAATCTATTTAATACTGTAATTGAAGAAAAAGAAAAGGAAAAAGAGCCCTATAAGACTTTTGATATAAGATTTGTTGAAGATGTACTTAATAACGCTAATAGAGAAGTTAAAATATCGATGAATATGAGATGGTTTGATATTGAGAGAGATGCTTCACATAGTAATTTATCATATGCAAGAATGATTACTGAGGGTAGATTAGTAGCTACAGATTCTAAAATGATTATTATTGAGTATTTAACAGCTTCAATATGTAATAGAATGATGAAACCAGAAATTAAAGAACAAATTGTTAGAATACTATGCGATTTTTATAATAAAGATATTGATTATCTGGCATTACCTAAAGCTGTTTGGGAAGAAAAATCTCAAGAGTTTATTAAAAAATGGAAACAAGGGGAAACAAATATAAAATTATCGCCAATAAATCATCCTGATTTAAAAGGGATGCCTAAAATAAATCATAACATTGAAGATATGACTCCAGACAGCGTTAAAGAGGCAATAAACATGTTTGGATCAGACTTAGTAAAAGTTAAGAAGGGAGAATAGTAATGAACCCAGGAATGATTAAAAAATTACAAAAAATGCAAAAAGATATGGTTCAAGCTCAAAAAGAGTTAGAAGCTTCTACTTTTTACGGTAGTGCTGGAGGACAAATTATTAAGGTTGAGTTTACCGGAGACCGCAAAATGACAAATATAACTATTAATCCAGAAGCAATTGAATCACCTGATGATTTAGAAATGCTTCAAGATACAATTGTTGCAGCAGTAAATGACTGTATTAAGAAAATAGATGAAGAAACAGAAAGTGTTATGTCAGAATTCACTGGCGGAGGAATGAATGGCCTATTTTAAGGAAGTGACTATATGCGATATCCAGATGCAATAGATAAATTAATTGAAGCATTACGCAAATATCCAGGTGTTGGGAGAAAGACAGCTGAACGTTTTGCTTTATATACTGTGAATCGTTTAAATGATGAAGCTATTGATGAAATAGTTGATGCTTACTTAAGGATTAAAGAAGATATTTTCAAGTGCCCAATTTGTGGAAATATTACCGATACTGATCCTTGTTATATATGTAAAGATCAATCAAGAGATAAAAGTACCATTATAGTAATTGAAGAGGCAAAAGATTTAATTGTAATGGAAAAAACAAATAAATATCATGGACTATACCACGTTTTAAATGGAGCAATATCACCAAGTGATGGAATTGGTCCTGAAGATATAAATATTAAAGGTTTGTTAGTAAGGTTAAAAGATGAAACAATTAAAGAAGTTATTTTAGCTACAAATTTAAGCAATGAAGGAGAAACAACTGCACAGTATATAAGTAGGTTACTACAAGACTCTACAATCCTTGTTACAAGAATTGCACACGGTATACCTGCAGGCGGAAATATTGAATATGCAGATGAAATAACTATATCAAAAGCACTCGAAGGTAGAAGGAAATTATAATATTTTTTAAAATTCATAAATTATTCACATGTTTTTTGGTATAATAGAAGTAAATTAAAAGTATGTATAAAACTTACATTGAGAGGTGGGTATTATGTTTGATGGAATTATAGAAACAATTGAAGGGCTTATTCCTATGCAAGATATTATTAACTCAGGATTTGATTTTATTAATAACTTAGGAATTCTTGAACAAATCGTAGGTTTGTTAGTAGGGGGAATAATTGTAATTTTAGGAACATTTGAACTAGTTAAAAAATTATCTAAAATTATTATTGTATTTTTAATTCTTGGCGGGCTATGGTTCTTGTATAGCGGTGGCTTTTTAGATGGAATAATCTAATAATAAAGACGAGAGATTTCGTCTTTTTTATTTGTAATTTTTAGACAATTTAAATATTTTTCATATAAAAATTATTGTTATATATTTTTGTAAATATATATTTTAAATCTATCTTTTTTGTAGTATAATATAGTGTTAAAAACTTTATGATTTAGGAGAGATGAGAATGGAAATCAGATTAGAAAATATTACTAAAATATTTGTACAAAAGGATAAGAGTGAAGTAGTAGCTGTAAAATCCTTAGATATTACAATTCCAACAGGAAAGTTAGTTGGGCTATTAGGACCTAGTGGATGTGGTAAATCGACTACATTATATATGATAGCTGGATTATTAAAGCCGAATGGTGGACGTATCTTCTTTGGTGAAGAAGATGTTACAGATACTGCTCCTGAAGATAGAGGGATAGGATTGGTATTTCAAAACTATGCACTATATCCTCATATGACTGTAAGACAAAACATTATGTTTCCACTCGAAAACATAAAAGTGCCTAAACCTGAAGCCTTAGTTAGAGCACAGGAAATGGCTAACTTAGTAGGTATTGGGGAATTAATGGATCGTAAACCAAAAGAATTATCAGGGGGACAACAACAACGTGTAGCAATTGCTCGTGCACTTGTTAAAAAGCCTCGTGTTTTATTATTAGATGAACCATTGAGTAACTTAGATGCTCGTTTAAGACTTCAAACACGTGAAGAAATTAAACGTATTCAACGTGAAACAGGTATTACTACTATTTTCGTTACACATGATCAAGAAGAAGCAATGAGTATTAGTGACGAAATAGTTTTAATGGACTTTGGAGAAAAAAGACAGGTTGGAATACCTCAATATGTATATGATTACCCTGAAAATCTCTTCAGTGCAAAGTTTTTAGGAACTCCACCTATCAATATTTTTGAAGGAGAAATTAAAACAAAAAAAGTAATTTTAGATGGCAAAGCCATTGGAATAACTAAAGGAACAAACCAAAAAATTGTAATCGGTATTAGACCAGAAGGATTTGTTCTTGATGAAAAAGGAACTTTCGAATTAGTTGTTGATATGGTTGAAACAATTAGTAGAGATACAAGCCTAATAATTATAGATCCAACAAGAGAAAATGAAACATTCAGAGCTATAGTGGATTCAAAACATCGTATTAAACCAGGTGATGTTTTGAAAGTAAGTATTAAAACTGATAAATTATTTGTTTTTAATTTTGAAACAGGAGAATTAATAAAATAAATGTTAGAAAAACAAAGTAATTTAAAAGCCTGGTTATATTTACTTCCAGCAATGGCATTATTATTGGTATTTACATTTTATCCGTTATTTAATGCTTTCTATTTAGCGTTCCTAAGAAATTATTCATATCTTAATAGGACCGCAGAAGGATATACATTGTTTGGAAACTTTATTGATGTAGTACAAGATGTAAACTTTAAAACAGCAATGAAAAACACATCAATAATCGTATTTGTTTCAGTTCCAATATCGGTTATGGTTGCTTTATTCATATCGGTAGCACTAAATTCTATTAAAAAGCTTCAAGGAATGTTTCAAACAATATTCTTTTTACCATATGTAACAAATGCAATAGCTATTGGGATGGCATTTGCATTTATATTCCATCAAGATTATGGATTGTTTAATATGTTTTTAGGAATATTCGGTATTGATCCAGTTAACTGGGTTGGTCTTGGAGCTTCGTGGAGTACTGCGATGTTCGCCTTATTAGTTTACACAGTATGGGGTGGATTAGCGTTTAAAATAATGGTATTCTTAGCGGGACTTCAAAATATTGATAAACAATATTATGATGCTGCTCGTGTTGATTCCACTCCAAAATGGAGAGTATTCTCTCGAATTACGGTTCCACTACTATCACCAATGATTGCTTATATCACAATAACTTCTTTTATCGGGGCATTTAAAGCATACCGTACTATTATCGGAATGTTTGGTCCTACATTGAGACCTCCGGGTACTTTATCTAAAGATTCATTAATTACAATCGTAGGATTGGTTTATGATTCTTTGTCTCAAGCTGATGCAGTTGGAAAAATTAGCCAAGCTGCCGCAGCATCAATAATCTTATTCTTAATTACTTTATCATTTACAGGTGTGCAAATGATGATAAGTAAAAAAAGAATTCATTACTAGGAGGGTAAAGATGGAAAAAATTAATAAAGTAATAATAAAAGAAGAAAAAATTGATATAAAAGAAAGTAAAAGAAGAGAAATTATAAGCAAAGTAATTATTTATGCATTTATTGTGTTTTTCGCAATTATAGTATTAATCCCATTTTACTGGATGATATTAACATCACTTAAAACATTAGATCAAATTGAATCAGAGATTCCGCCAACATTATGGGTATCGTTTAAAAATATGATGTTTGTAAATTATTTGAATGCACTTGAAGCAGCTCCATATCTAAGATATATGTTAAATACGGTAATTGTTGCTACAATTTCAACTGTTGGTACAATATTTACGACGATATTCGCGGCATTTGCTTTTGCTAGATTGAATTTTAAAGGTAGAGATATAATTTTTATGGTTCTTATTTCTACAATGATGATTCCGGGGGAAATGTTCGTAATTACTAATTACATTACAGTTTCAAGACTTGGATGGTATAGTCCGTTTAGTCAAACATTTGGACAAGCTTTACTAGCATTAACATTGCCATTCATGACAAGTATATTTTATATATTCTTCTTAAGGCAAGCGTTCAAACAAATACCTGATGAGTTGTATTTAGCTTCTAAGGTAGACGGGACAAGCGATTTTAAATACTTATGGAGAATTATGGTTCCTATCGCTAAACCAACAATTATTACAATTACAATCTTAAATGCAATGGGAACATGGAGTGCTTATATTTGGCCAAACTTAGTTACTAAAGAAGTCGAATATAGATTAGTAACAAATGGGTTAAGAAATGCTTATCTAGACCTAACAGGAAGGGTAGCATACAATGAACAAATGGCTGCGGCCATGATTGTAACATTCCCACTATTAGTAGTTTTCTTGCTACTTAAGAAATATATTATGCGTGGAGTATCAAGAAGTGGAATTAAAGGCTAGAAGAATTATAGCAATTATAATTATTATATAAAAAATAGGAGGAATAAATTATGAAAAAGATTTTATCATTACTATTAGTTGGATCTTTCGCATTAGCTTTATCAGGCTGTGTACACATTGATGATACACCAGATGAAGTTGATTGTGAACTTTACCCTACACATGTTGATTGTTTAGTGGATGTAGATCCTGACAATCCTGATGCTCCGGGAATAGTAAATGTATTAGCTGAATTGCCTACAGAAGATATCACAATTACTTTCTGGCATGTTTACGGAGACGCAAAGGGAGCTTTACTACAAAATTATATAGATGAGTTTGAAGTACTTTATCCAAATATCACTGTTGATGCTGAAAGTCAAGGTGGATATGACGATTTACGTAATAAGACTATTTTAGCTATTAGTGCTGGAGCAACTCCAACATTATTAGTTGGATATCCAGATCATGTAGCTGGATACTTAAACGGAAATGCAGTTATCCCGCTAGATGATTTCATTAAAGATGATACTTGGGGAATTGAAATAGATGACTTCATTGATTCTTATGTTGCTGAAAATAAACAATATGCTGGTGGATATATGTATTCATTACCATATTCTAAATCTACTGAAATGGTAGTAATTAATAAAACTATTTTTGAAGCAAATTCAGCTGCATTAACAACTGCAGGCGTTGCTTTAAAAGTTGATGAGCCTTATACATGGGCTGAACTAGATACATTAGCTGGTATCTTAGTCGGAAGTGGAGCTAATCAATGTGAATATTTAATTAACTTTGATTCATCAGCAAACTTCTTCATCAATTCTGTTCGTCAATGGGACGGTGGATATACAAATACTAGTGGAGACATTTTAGTTGATGATGCAAATACATTAGCGATGTTAAATTATGTTCAAGATCGTTTTGAAAATAATACATTTGCTCTTCCACTTGCTTGGAATGCTGCTTATGGTAGTACAAACTTTTTAAATCAAGATGTTTGTATGACTGTTGGTTCTACTGCTGGTATTTCATATAATGTTCCAGCTGATGGTTCATTTGATATAGCTGTTGGACCTACACCTCAATATTCAGAAGATCATTTATCTGCTGTACAACAAGGACCTAACATTGCTATTATGTCTGATACAACAGATGCTCAAAGATTAGCAGCATGGTTATTAATTGAATATATTACAAATGCTGAAAATACTGCTAAATGGTCTATGTTAACAGGATATCTTCCTGTAAGATATAGTGGATATGAATCAACTGTATATCAAGAATTTTTAGATGATCCTGATCCTGATTATATTTACGAATCAATGACTGCTAATGCTGCATTCTTACAACTTGGTTACAACCAATACGACCCTGCTTTTGCTGGAGCAACTACTAGTTCTGGTGCTAGACTACAAGCTGGTATTGTAATGGAAGCAATCTTTGCTGGAAGTAATGTTCAAGATGCAATTGAAGATATGTTATATCAATTAGGTGCTAATTAATTAAAGAAAGTGTGATTAAAATGCTTAAGAAAATATCTTTGGTTTTAGTAATATTTACACTACTATTTACTTTAACCGGATGTATCGAAAAACCAAAAACAGACAATGAAATATTGTACGAAATTAAAGCTTTGTTAGAAATTGATTCAACTGAGATTACAGAGAATATAACTATTCCTGTTGTGGATAATGAAGATGTTACAGTTACTTGGACATCTAGTAAACCAGATTATTTAGATATTGATGGGACAGTTACGAGACCTGATTATACTGTTGGAAATCAAACTGTTTCTTTAACTGTGGTTTTAGAATTAAATGATGCTTTAGTAACAAAAAGTTTTAATTTTACGGTTTTGGCTTTCGAAAAACCAGAGAATATTGAACTAAATACAGATTATACTGATGCTTTGGCTATTGACTTTGCTTATGAGGATTCAAGTTTTATAGCAGATGCGGTAGGTGAGGTAGAACTTACAAGATGTGTAGATGGCGACACAGCGATATTTTCTGAGGGTGGTACAAGTTTTTCAGTTAGATTTTTGGGGATTGATACTCCTGAATCAACTTATAAATTTGATCCTTGGGGAAAAGCTGCTAGTTTGTTTACTTGTGACAAATTAGAAAATGCAACAACAATTGTACTTGAATGGGACGTAGGCGCAGAAACTAGAACTGAAAGTAATGGTAGATATTTAGCTTGGGTTTGGTATGATGGAAGATTATTAAACCTTGAACTTGTTGAAGAAGCCCTTACTGGGAGTAAAAGTGTTGGTGGATTAAAATATGAAATGATATTTTATCAAGCTGAACTTAAAACTCAAGATACTGATCGCCGAATATGGGGGGAAGTCGACCCTGATTTTGATTACAGCTTAGAAGGTGTTCAAATTACAATTGAAGAATTAGTTACTCATCCGGAGTTATATGTTGGTAAAAAGATAGTTATTACTGGAATCGTTTCAAGAACTTTAGCCGGACATCCATATATTCAAGATGGAGAATTTGGAGTTTATTTATTTAAAGGTTACGATTTTACTACAAAACTAGCTGAAGGAAATGAAATACTTCTTTCAGGGCTTACACCAACTTATTATCCTGAGAGTGAAACAGGTAGACTTCAATTAATTGGATTTACTAGAGAAAATATTGAAGTACTTAGCGAGGGAAATGTTATTGTGCCTACTGAAATTGAAATTTCAGATTTACAGATTCAAGATATTAGTAAATTATTAGCTATTGATAATTTAACAGTTACAAGTATTTATTATAAATTAAAATGGTATGAAAAAGAATTACCTACTATTGAACCAGATTCTAATATTTTTGTAGGAACACAGTGGTTTGATGAAAGCATTGATACTTTATATACTGCAGTTACAGCAGATACTTGGGATGGAGCTGAAATTGAAATTCTTATACTAGAAGAACCAGATGATCCGGTTTCTGGAACACAGTGGTTTGATGAAGACACAAATATACTAAATACTTATGCATGGGATGAAGAAGGATTTACTGTTACCACTAAAGA
>JAUVLT010000022.1 GCA_030600605.1 Mycoplasmatota bacterium | reverse complement strand
AATTAATATTTTACCGAAAAGATAGTATTTCAGAATATTACAGTGTAGAAGGTAAGAAAGGGTTAATTGGATTTATTAATCCAATTAGTCATAAGTTTTGTGCATCGTGTAATCGAATTAGATTAACCGCAGATGGACATTTAAAACCTTGTTTGCATAATAATAATGAAATAAACATTAAAGATATAGCTGAAAATGAATTATTAGATAAACTTAAAGAAGCAATTAAAGCAAAGCCAGTAAGTCATACATTGGACGAATCAATTGATAATAGATCAAACCGTCCAATGAACAAAATAGGAGGTTAGAAATAATGGATCTAACTCATTTGAATAAAGAAGGTCGCGCTAAAATGGTGGATGTATCAACAAAAAAAGATACATTAAGAACAGCCGTAGCCCAAGCAGTTTTGAAAATGGAAAAAGACACTCTAACTAGAATAGTCAAAGGTGGTATTAAAAAGGGTGATGTATTAGCTGTAAGTCAAGTAGCCGGAATAATGGCTGCTAAAAAAACACCAGAATTAATTCCAATGTGTCATCCACTTTTAATTACTAGTATTGATATTAACTTTGAACATAATTTTGATAATAATGAATTAATTATTATATCTACTGTTTCATTATCTGGAAAAACAGGTGTTGAAATGGAAGCTTTAATTGCCGTTAGTGTTGCGGCATTAACAGTTTATGATATGTGTAAAGCAATTGATAAATCAATGATTATTAAAGAAATTAAACTGCTTAAAAAAACAGGTGGTAAAAGTGGTATCTATAAGAGGTTAGACAATTGATAGGGAAAGTTATATCAATTAATATAAGCGAAAAAACAAGCGTCATTAAAGAGCCTGTACAAGAAGCTCTATTCATAGCTGACTATGGAATAGAAGGTGATGGGCACGCTGGACTTGGACACCGTCAAATAAGCTTACTCGGAATAGAAAGTTATAATAGGCTTGAAGAAAAAGGCAAAAAATTTGATTTTGGGGCTTTTGCTGAAAATATTACAACTGAAGGTTTTGTCTTGAATAAACTAACAGTTGGAACAGTTTTTAAAATTGGTGAAACTATTCAAGAAATAACTGAAATTGGTAAAAAAGGACATGACAAATTTGAGATAATCAAATTGTTCGGAGCTTACGTTTTACCTGTTGAAGGAATATTTACAAAGGTAATAAAAGGTGGAATTGTTAAACCTGGAGATACAATCGAAATAATAGAAAAAGAGGTAATCTAATTATGGTAGTATTTAAAGCGGTTGTTGTTGTATGTAGTGATAAAGGATCAAAAGGGTTAAGAGTTGATACCTCTGGAGAATATATAAAAGAATTTTTAACAGCTAAGAAGTTTGATGTTATTGAGAAAGTGATTATTACAGATGATCTCGACACTATCAAAAACAAATTACTATATTATACAGATGAAATTAAAATTGATCTAATAATTACTACAGGGGGAACAGGTTTTTCTCCTAGAGATAACACTCCAGAAGCTACAAAAGAAGTGATAAAAAGAGAAATACCTGGCATTGGAGAAATGCTTAGAGCTGAGAGCTATAAGATAACTCCTCGAGCTTATCTTTCAAGAGGAATTTCAGGTATTCGCAATAGAACATTAATTATCAATTTACCAGGAAGTCTAAACGCAGTTAAAGAGAATTTATCATTTTTAGACGATGTTCTTGGACATGGTTTAAAAATATTAAAACTTGTTGATGTAGAGTGTGGCAATTAAAGAAAAATATTTATCGAAGTACTATGTTTATCTAAAAACCATATATAGTAACAAGACTATATTATGTTTTAACTCAGAAAAGACTATGATAATTACCCATCATAGTCTTTTCACTTTTTTAAATTATCTATCTTTTCGAAAGATCTTCAATTATCTTATCTAACTTTTTAATATTCATATTGTTATGCACTCTTCCATCAACTGTTATATTAGGACCAACATCACAATTTCCGATACACTTAACAGGAATAATCGTAAATTGACCATCACTAGTAGTTTCACCCTCTTTTATGTCTAAGGATTGTTCTAAATGCTTAAGAAGTTTGCTAGAACCATTTAAATGACAAGTAGTCCCAGTACAAATACCAATTTGATATTTTCCTGTTGGTTCTGTGTGAAACATTGTATAGAATGAAGCAACCCCATTAATTTCTGCATTTGATATTTTTAGTTTTTGTGAAATAAGATTTTGGATTTCAATAGGAATGTATCCATATAAATTTTCAGCTTCATGCAATATTGGAATTAATGGTCCTTTAATATCTTTAAAACGATCGATAATAATTCCGAATTGCTTCAAATCTATTTCTTTTAAATGATTCATTAAATTCACTCCTTTACGATTCTGTCTTGATGAGTATATATATTTAGTTTATTGCCTCTTGCAAATCCAACTACTGTTACTCCAAGTTTGTCAGCTAACTTAACAGCAAGAGATGTAGGTGCACTTCTAGATACTATCAAACTGATATTCATTAATGCAGCTTTAAGTAAAATATCAGATGAAATTCTTCCGCTAGTCACAATGAAAATATCATCTCTTTTGATATTGTTCTTAAGTAAAAATCCGACTACTTTATCAACTGCGTTATGCCTACCAATATCTTCGAATAGCTGTTTACTGCCATTATATATTAATTGTACACTATGAACTCCACCGGTTTCTTTAAACAATATTGATTCTTTGTTAAAGACAGCAACTTCTTCAAGGATATTGTTTAAATTAAATTGATGCTTTTTTTGTACAACTGGCAAATTACTTTCTTCAAATTTTTGTAATTTAGGATTACCACATGCTGAAGACATGATATTCAATCTTTGCATATTATTAATACTTATTTCATGATTAATAGTAACATCACATCGGTGATTTTCTAAACTAAGTCTAAAGTTTGTAATTTCAGTAGTATCACTAATAACAAATTCACTATGGAGATACCCTATAACTAGAAATTCAATATCATCTGGTGTTATCATCATTGTTGAATAAAGAGTATTATTCACGTAAATCGTTAAAGGATATTCGGTAATTATTTTATCTTTAACATGGAATATTTCAGAGTTGATTATCTTTTTTACATCCATATTTTGATAATTCGAAGTAATGCTCGAGTAGTCATCAAAAAGATCTGATTCATTATTAATGTTTTTAAACATATCCATTTTTTGTTGATAAAAACTGACTTTTTGTTCGCTAACAAAATGGGTGTTTAGTGATTTGACCAGTCTTTGAAATCCGTAATTTCCTTCTTCTAAAAACGTTTCAATTTTATTAATTATGTCTTTACTGTATAGTGCATTAAAAGGTTCAATATAGTTATTGTATTTAGCAACATATGCTTCATGTCCTTTTGTTAAACTAACTAGATAGTTAATAAAATCAAAATTAATAAAAGCCATATCACATGCTATACAATAATTGTATCTATTTTTAGAATGTACTAGTCCTGAATGGAGCCCAATTATTGGAGTGTTCCCTTCTAAAATATCGCTAACTACCTTGACATTTAATCCTTTGTAATGTTGGGGATTGTTACTTACAACAATTACTTCACTAAATTTTGTTAATAGTTTCTTGATTTGTTTGTGAACTAAGAATTCATCACCTATTTTGATGAATTCTTTGTTGTATTTCATTCGAGAAGAATTACCCCCCGCTAAAATGATTGCTGAGACATTCATTGTTAGGACTTCTTTACAATTTCACATGCGGCAACCTTTAATTCGGGTATATCACATGTTTCATCAAGTACTACGTTTGTCAGCATATTGGCTCCATCAGCAAAATGGAAAGGCATGAAGATTATATTATCACCAATTATATCGGTTATATGAACTTCTGCAGTTGTTTCACCACGGCGAGATTTAATAATAACTTCTTCCATATCATCTAGTTTGTATTTTTTCGCAGTGATTTGATTTATTTCAATGAAGTTATTTGGAACTAATTCATTAATTCTAGTGCATTTACCAGTCATTGTTCTAGTATGAAAATGATATAATACTCGCCCAGTTGTCAATGTTAATGGATATTCATCATCAGGAAGTTCTTTTGCGCCTAGATATTCTATTGGTGTAAATAAACCTAGTCCACGACTAAATTTATCTTTGTGTAAATATTTAGTACCAGGATGATTTTTGTTATGTACTGGCCATTGTAAACCTATTTTATCAATTCTATCGTAATTTATCCCAGCATAAATTGGAGATAAACTAGCTATTTCATCCATAATTTCAGAAGGATGATTGAAGTGTTGAGGGTATCCTAAAAGAGTCATTAATTCTTGGATGATTACCCAGTCTGGCTTGCTATCACCAATAGGATCTAAAGCTTTTCTAATACGCTGAACACGACGTTCTGTATTTGTAAATGTTCCATCCTTTTCAGCATAACTAGAAGCTGGTAAAACAACATCAGCATACTGTGCAGTTTCTGTTAGAAAAATATCTTGAACAACGATAAAATTCATATTATTTAGTGCTTCTTTTACATTGGTAATATCGGGATCGCTTACTATTGGATTTTCTCCCATTATATATAAGAATTTTATTGAGTGATCTTTAGCTCCGTGTGTTATATGTGATAATAAACTATGCCCTATTTCATCACTTAGTTTAACTCCCCAGGCTTTTTCAAATTTTGCTTTAACTTCTGGGAGGTGTACTTTTTGATAACCTGGGTAAACATCAGGTAATCCTCCAACATCGCAAGCTCCTTGAACATTATTTTGCCCACGTAGTGGGTTAATACCAGATGATTCTTTACCAATATTTCCTGTTAGCATTGCAAGATTTGCAATGCTTTTAACATGATTAGTACCATTTGAATGCTGAGTTATACCCATTGCGTAATAAATTCCTGCTTTTTCTCCAGCTGCGTAGATACGCGCCGCTTCAATGATGCCATCAACACTACAACCACAAATTTTTGCACAACGTTCGGGTGGGTATTGTTTAACTACTTTTATGAAATCATCAAAATTTTCAGTACGTTTTCGGATAAATTCTTTATCATATAGGTTTTCATTATAAATAACATTCATCATCCCATTTAATAATGCTACATTTGTACCTGGTTTAATTTGTACAAATAAATCTGCTTCTTTAGCTAAATCAATTTTACGAGGTTCAGCTACGATTATTTTCGCGCCGCTTTTTTTAGCCTGTCTCATAAAACTACCAATAACTGGATGTGTTTCAGTTGTGTTAGATCCAATTACAAATATTACATCATGATTTTTCACTTCGGAAATACTATTTGTCATTGCACCACTACCTAAAGTAGTAGCTAGTCCTGTTACTGTTGAGGCATGACAAAGTCTAGCGCAGTGATCAATATTGTTTGTACCAAAAATTATTCTCATAAATTTTTGAAATAAATAATTCTCTTCATTAGTACACTTAGCACTAGTAAGCCCTGCGAAAGCACTTGATCCATATGTTTTCTTTGCTTGACTAATCTTATTAACAATTAAAGTGTAAGCCTCTTCCCAAGTAGCCTCATAAAATACACCGTTCTTTTTAATGAGAGGTGATTTTAAACGATTAGGATGATTGATATATCGATAGGCAAATTTTCCTTTTATACAAAGTAATCCTTCATTTGGAGTTGTATTTATCGGATCGACTCTTACAACTGTGTCACCTTTTAGAACAAGATTAAATTGACAACCTACACCGCAATATGGACAAGTTGTTCTAACTTTTCTAGTTTCTTTGGTTCTAAACTTAGTATGGCTTTTTTCAACGAGGGCTCCGGTTGGACAAACACTTACACAGTTACCACAACTAACACATGTTGAGAAATCCATCCCTTTGTTAAAGGCGAAAGATACATACGTGTCTTTACCTCTTTCGTTGAAACTAAGTGCTCCTACACCAACTAATTGGTCGCAAACATTAATGCATTTTCCACATAAAATACATTTACTAGGATCAATATAAAAGAATTTATTTGAATCATCTATTTCAAAATCTCTAACTTCAATGTTATATTCTTTTTCACTTGGTATATCATAATAATACATATAGTCTTGTAGCTTACAATTACCATCAGCTTCACAAACGACACAATCATTTGGATGACTAGCCCAAGTAAGCTTTAAAACTTCTTGTCTTGCTTCAAGTACTATATCACTATTAGTTTGTATTTCAACACCTTCAGTAGGAATTAAAGTACAAGATGTCATTAGTTTATTTGAGTTACTTGTTTCAACTAAACACATACGACAAGCAGCTTCACTTGCGAATCGATCATCATGACAAAATGTAGGGATAAAAATATCGTTTTTCTTACATACATCTAAAACTGTTTCATTTTCTTTAGCATTATATTCAACACCATCAATTTTAAATTTAATTAGTTTTTCCATTTTTATTCCCCTCCTTTAGTGACGGGCATATCGCAAACACCAGCTTTACATACTTTATGTTTAATATGATCAACAAACTCATCATAAAAATGTCTTATAGCTGAAAAGATTGGATCAGGAGCTGCTTGACCTAATCCACATAACGAAGTAGAAGACACAACATGAGCTAAATGCTTAAGTTTTTCTAAGTCTTCCATGGAAGATTTCCCTTTTGTAATATCATCTAACATATTATAAAGAATAGTTGTTCCTTCTCTACAAGGAGTACATTTACCACAACTTTCATCAGCATTAAATTCCATAAAGTGTTTAATAGTATCGATAATACAATTATTTTGATCAGCAATAATAATTCCACCACTACCCATAATTGAACTGTATTTAACAAGACTATCGAAATCAATAATTACATCTAAATGAGTTTCATCTAAAACACCACCGCTAGGTCCACCAGTGAAGGCTGCTTTGAATGTACTACCTTCTTTCATTCCTCCACCAATATTATAGATTACTTCACGAAGTGATATACCCATTGGTATTTCAAATATCCCATTATTTTTGGTTTTTCCTGATAAGGAAAATACTTTTGTTCCTGTTGATTTTTCTGTCCCAATTTTTTTGTACCATTCACCACCATTTGTTATAATGGAAGTTATGCTAGCTATAGTTTCAACATTATTAATAATAGTCGGCTCTTCAAATAAACCAATTTGGGCTGGGAATGGCGGCTTATTTCGGCTTAATCCTCTTTTACCTTCAATTGATTCCATTAAAGCTGTTTCTTCACCACAGATAAAAGCTCCAGCTCCTAATCTAATTTCGATATTAAAGTTAAAGTTTGTGTCAAATATATTATTTCCTAAGATGCCTAATTCTTTCGCATCATAAATTGCTTTTTGTAGTCTTGCAGCCGCGAGTGGATATTCGGCTCTTACATAGATATATCCTTTAGTTGCTCCGATTGCATACCCAGCAATCATCATACCTTCAATATTATTATGAGGATCTCCCTCTAAAATATGGCGATCCATAAAAGTACCAGGTTCACCTTCATCGGCATTACAAATAACATATTTCTCATCTGATTCGTATTCTAAAGCAAATTTCCATTTAAGGCCCGTTGGAAAACCTACTCCACCTCTTCCGCGAAGTTTAGATTTAATGACTTCATTAACTACATCTTCTTGAGTCATTTTTAAAGCTTTAGAGATTGATTGATATCCATCTTTGGCAATGTATTCAATAATACTTTCAGGATCAATTACCTGATAGTTTTTCAAAACAATACGTTGTTCTAAAGGATGAACATTTTTTGGAGTGGTAAAGATAGGATTAGTTTTTAGGAAATTATTTTTCATTTGATCTAATATCTTTTGATTCATAATTTGCCTCCTTATGTTAGAGAATAAATATGTAAGCGAATACAATTTATATACATTATAGCACAATATAAAACGAATTAGAAAGAAACTCAGGTATTTTATTATTAGAAAATTGTTGGTAGAATTTTCATACAATATAGAAAAAAAGTCTTAATTTTACACGTTTTCTTGTTATTTCAGGATTTTCAAGAACTATTCTTGGAAATACCTTTACATTTTTCTGATATGTGTTACACTTAATTGCTTTGTTTGCAGTAGGAGGTATTATATGAAATACGAAAATAAAAACATTGAAAAATCATTATCAGAAATGGGATTTGAAGAATTTACAGAAATTCAATCAAAATGTATCCCTTTAATAAATGAAGGAAAAGATGTAATTGGGCATTCTCAGACAGGAACTGGAAAAACGGCCGCATTTACTTTACCAATATTAGAAAAACTTAACTATGAGAATAATAAGATTCAAGCAATTATCTTATGTCCAACAAGAGAGTTAGCTGTACAGGTAAAAAGAGAAATTGATAAAATTGGGAAATATATTCACAGATTAAAAACTGTTTGTGTTTATGGTGGAGAACCAATATATAGACAAATCCAAAGTTTGAAAAAGAAACCACAAATCATTATTGGAACACCAGGTAGAACGATTGATCACATCAATCGTAAATTGATAAAATTACATGATGTATCATTTGTTGTTTTAGATGAAGCAGATGAAATGTTAAAAATGGGATTTAAAGAAGATATTGAAATTATCTTAGGAGCAACAAACGATACACATCAAACAACGATGTTTTCGGCTACTATGCCAAAAGCAATCTTAAATATTACAAATAAATATATGAATGATCCTATTCATATATCAGTAGTTGGAAGTGATGAAACTAACAAAGATATTACACAATATTATTATAATGTTAAAGAACAAAATAAAGTTGAAGCAGTATCAAGATTGTTACATGTTTACAACCCTGATTTAACATTAATATTCTGTAATACTAAAAGAAAAGTAGACGATGTAACAAGAGAATTAACAAAAAAAGGTTATAACGTTGATAAGATTCATGGCGATTTACAACAAACATCAAGACTTCATGTGCTTAATAAATTCCATAGTGGAATATTAGAAATCTTAGTAGCCACAGACGTTGCTGCTAGAGGGTTAGATATTAAAAATGTAGGAGTAGTAATTAACTTTGATGTTCCAGAAAAAGCGGAATACTATGTTCATAGAATTGGTCGAACAGGACGTATTGGTAATAAAGGTTATTCTTTCACATTAGTGTCTAGAAAAGAAACGTCAAGACTAGACTCGATTTTCAGATTCACTAAATCAAATATTAAAAAAAGAAATATTCCTACACCAGAAAAAGTAATGACAGTTAGACAAGATAAAGAACTAGAAGAAATTTTGGAAATTGTCGAAAGACAAAGTACAAATAGACAATTTGAGTTAGCTACGAAATTACTTGAAAATACCGATCCACTTCAAATTGTATGTGCTTTACTTAATAAATTAGAGAAAAAAGATACTTCTGGAAAAGTATTTGGTGATATTAACGAAGATATATCAAGAGGTAAAGGTTCTTCTAAAAGAAATGACAGAAGTGGCTCTAGAAGAGGGAATACTAAAGATTCAGTAAGATTTCATATTAATATTGGAACAGGAATGGGCCTTACTCCTAAGAAATTCTCAGAATTTCTTTGTCAAAAAACAAAACTAAGAAATCAACAAATAAAAGATATTACTGTAAGACATAGTTTTTCATTTTTTACAGTAAATAAAAAGTTTGAAAAAGTAGTCTTTAAATCATTAACTAATTTTACATTTCAAGGTAAAAAAACATCAATTCAACTCGCAAGAGAAAAATAAAAATATAAAGGTAATCAAATTTGATTGCCTTCTTTGTTTAGATAATTGAACTTTTTATAAATAAGCAATTTATCTTAATTAGAAACATGAGTGAATTTCAAGTCATCTTGGAGGTAATATTATAAACTATATATGGCAGGTGATATTATGGATAAAATAATATCTTTAACTGATTCAATATTTAGTCTCGTGAAAAAAGATGAAGAGGTTATTAAGATAATGGAAATCCTTGGGTTTGAAGGAATGACTAACAAAAATACAATCAATACTGTTGGTAGAATTATGAGTCTAGCTAAAGGTGCTAAATTTAAAAATATTGATGTAAAAATAATTAAAGATGAATTTGAGAAACACGGATTCATTGTAAAGGAGTAGAATTATGAGTGAGTTTATTAATAATGATAGCATTAGAAGAGAAAAACTAAAATCGTTAATTAAAGAATTGCATGCTGGTGCTACAGTAGACGATGTAAAGGAAAGATTTAGAGTAGAATTTGGGGAAGTTTCAACAACAGAAATATCTCAAATGGAACAAGAACTTGTTGCTGAAGGACTTCCGATTGAAGAGGTTCAAAAATTATGTGATGTTCATGCTAGTGTTTTTGATGGATCAATTGAAGATATTCATCCTTCAAAAGATAACTCAGCTGTTAAAGGACACCCTGTTCATATCTTTTTACTTGAAAACGAGAAGCTTAAAGAAGTAATGAATGAGGAAATCAAGCCATATATTGAAACATTGAAAAAAGGTCATGACAATACGGCTATATTAATGTTAAGAATCGGTTTTGAAAGATTAGCTACAATAGACATTCATTATTCAAGAAAAGAAAATGTACTGTTTCCTATGCTTGAAAAACACAATATCACAGCTCCTCCAAAAGTTATGTGGGGGATTGATGATGAAATTAGAAGTGAAATTAAAGAAGTTTTAGCGATTTTATCACAAAAATCATTTGATTTAAATGAACTTACTAAAAAAGCTGAAAGTACAATAACTAAAACGTCGGAAATGGTATTTAAAGAGAATAATATTTTAGTACCATTAATGAATACAACATTCACTTTAGTAGAATGGTATAAAATTGATAAAGCTCAAAGAGAGTTTGGATTATGTCTAATTGAATCACAAGATGATTGGGATATTAAAATTGAGGATGTTGATTCAAAAGAAACAGTTGAATCGACAGTTATTACAGATGGAGAAATCAAATTTGATGCTGGATCTTTAGTACCTGAAGAAATCAATGCAATCTTAAATACAATTCCGCTAGATATGACATTTGTCGATAAAAACGATAAAGTTAAATACTTTACACAAGGTAAAGAAAGAATCTTTGATCGTCCAATAACAATCATTGGAAGAGAAGTTAGTATGTGCCATCCACCATCAAGTGTTCATATCGTTGAAAAAATAGTAGAAGACCTACGTTCAGGTAAAAAAGACAATGAAGACTTCTGGATTAAAATGGGTCCAATGTTTGTATATATTCGTTATTTCGCAGTTAGAAATAAAGCTGGAGAGTTCTTAGGAACTTTAGAATTTACCCAAAATATTAAACCAATCCTTGAACTTGAAGGTGAAAAACGTTTAATGAGTAAATAATTACATTATTAAAAGCTGTTTATCAAAACAGCTTTTTGTTTATGTAATATTTATCGCTTACAAGAAAATTTAATATTATATATAATGACAATTTTAAATTTATTAACTATTTTTTAAATAGATTAATAATTGTATAATATTTATAGAGTATAAAGATAGGAGAGGTTAGATGTTAATAATTAAAAATGCTAATTTAATTACAATGGCTAAAGACAATTATGTTATGGGAGCAATTGTAGTTGAAGGTGAAAAGATTATAGCAGTAGGAAAAGATATTGATATTACTAAATACAAGGATGCAAAAGTAATTGACGCTAAGTCTAAATTTGTTACTCCAGGCCTTGTAGATCCACATTGTCATATCGGAGTAATGGAAGAAGGAATTAGTTTTGAGGGTAATGATACTAATGAAATGAGTGGCCCAATTTATCCTGAACTTCGTGGGATTGATAGTATCTATGCTAAAGACATGGCATTTGATTATACATATAAATCTGGAATTACAACAGTAAACACTGGCCCGGGTAGTGCTAATGTTATTGGTGGTACATTTTGCGCCATTAAAACATATGGTGAAACTGTCGAAGATATGGTAATAAAAGAAGAAACAGCAATGAAAATGGCTTTAGGAGAAAATCCTAAGAGAGTTTACGGAACAAATAATAAGAATCCTGGTACTCGCATGGCAAGTGCTGCCTTAATGAGAGAATGGCTTTTTAAATAAACCGAATATCATAAAAATTATAATTCTTTTCTAAATAAAGAAGAACATGATAAAGAACCACCTTTTGATATGAAATTACACTCTTTAATGAGAGTTTTTGATGGAATGATTGTTAAGATTCATGCACATCGTCGTGATGATATTATGACAGCCATTAGAATATCTAAAGAATTTAACTTAAATACAACGATTGAACATGCTACAGAAGCTTATATGATAGCAGAAAGAATCAAACAAGAAAATATTAGTTTAATTATCGGTCCAACACTTGGAATGGCTTCAAAATACGAGTTAATAAATAAAACATATAAATCAGCAAAAGTTTTAGAAGACAATGATATAACTTTTGCAATAATGACAGACCATCCTGTTATTACATTAGATACTACTTTAGTTCAAGCAGCACTATTTATAAAAGAAGGTTTAAGTGAAATGAAAGCATTAGAAGCATTAACAATTACTGCGGCTAAACTAAACGGTATTGAAGACCGCATAGGATCTTTAGAAGTAGGAAAAGACGCAGATATAGTTATCTGGGATGGACCAATTTTTGATATAATGACTAGAACAGAAATGGTCGTAATTAACGGACAAATCGTACATCGAAAATAAAAGTGCAATTTTTGAAATGAACCCCAAAAAGGAGACAAATTAAACAAAGTCTACTTTTTTGTTTGTCTTATCCTCGTTGTATTATAAAAATATAACCAATCGATAACTAATTGTATATATTCTTCGAAATTTTTGATATTATTGTTATAGAGGGTTTCCTTCTTCAATATTGAATGAAAGCTCTCTATAACCGCATTGTCTAAAGGGGTACCTTTTCTAGACATAGAAATCAAGATACCGTTTGATTCACAGACAATTTTATATTCAGTTGAAAGATACTGATACCCTTGATCTGAATGGAGGATGAGTCCATTCAGATCTTTTGTTTTACTTATTGCTTCTTTAAGAGTATCCATAACCACTTTGTTATTATTGTATTTATTAATTTTATATGAAACTATATCTCTTGTTTCTAAATCAAGTATAGTACTTAAGTATGCTCTTTTGTTTCCCCAAATTAAATATGTAATATCTGTTACCCAACCTTTTTGCTTAAAATGTCTTTGAAGTAAATCCTCACGTCTATTTTCTTCCACGTATTTCCTTTGGCCACATTGTTTGTTTCTCTTTAAATATTCAGCTTTTATCCCATATTTACGCATTATTCTCGCTGTTTTCTTTCTGTTCATGATTAACCCATATTGCTCTAATAGTGCGTCGCTTATTCGTCTGTATCCATAGACTTTCTTATTGTTGTCAAACACTTCTTTAATCAATATGTAATCACTATAATCCTTGTCTATCTTGTTTCGATACTTGTAATAACTGCTACGACTTATCTCGAGTACTTCAAGAAGAGATTTCAATCTGTATTCTGTTCGGTATTTCTCGATGAAAACTACTTTTTCTCTCGATCTACCTCCTCTAAGAATTCCTGGAACTTTTTTAAGATTTCATATTTCTCTTTGTAATCTGTTTGTTCATCCTCAGTCTTTATAGGTCTTCCTCGTTTTGCTTTGTTAAGACCTCCATCTCTTCTGTATATGCGTTCCCATGTGTCGATTGTTTTATATGGTATTTTATACTTTTCTCCAAGTAACTTGATAGGAATCCCTGTTTCTCTTCTTTCTTTTAAAACTTTTTCTTTAAACTTTAAATCATACTTTATAAACTTTTGTCCTTTTTTAGCCATAATAAAAACACCTCCATATTTATTATAATATGAAAGTGTCTTTTTTTTTAGTGTCTACTAAATGGGGTTCAGAATAAAAATTAGCACTTTTTTTATAATTAATTATATCATTAGTTAAATAATAAACCTGTAAAAGAAATTCTATACGAGTATTCCTCTAAATCTAAATCTCCAATACTTACTTGATTTTCAATTTTAGTACTATCTAAATTACTAAACATAGTATCTAGTATACCCATTGAAAGTTCTCGTTCATGAAGATAGAAAGTATCTAAAGTAAGTTCAATTCCAAATCCAACATAATCAATATCAATATCAAAATAGAAATGGAAAATAGTATTAACTCCGATAAATGTTTCTGATCCTAAACTCACATGAATGATTAACTGATTGTCATCACTTAATTCAGCCCAAATATAATTCACATAATAATTATCATCATAAACAATAAAATTACACTCATTCGTATCGCAATCTCCTAAAGGATCATATTCACTATTAACATTATCTCTAATTGAATCTAATATTATTAAGTTTACAACTTCTTCAACGACAGTATATTCGTTAGTAACTGAAGTAACAAACAAATCAAATAGGCTTGTATTAACTACTGTTAGTAAATCTGCATTTTCCTCATAGACATTAGTTGGAAGCAAGTCTTCATTTGCTTCAACTTGAATAACACTCTTAGCTACAAATAATAAAACAAGTAATACCACTAATACAACTATTAATCCCTTTACTGCTTTCATAATCTCTCTCCGATCTTATTGATAGTTTAATATTAATTCCCTTTAGATATTCCATTTTTCATTTTACTGAATTGTTGAACACCATTTTTATACTTTGGGGTATTCTCCCCTTGAATTAATGGCATAATATAAGTTAAAAACTCATCAGTAATACCATTACCTTCTTTATTAATCATACTAACTGGCATTGTTTTTTCTTTATTTGCAATCATGCTAAGAGGTTGCTTACCAAATTTCACTTTATAAGGAGAAGATGAAACTCTATCAATTGTCACCATAACTCCGCTTTCACCTTTTATTGCGAATTTAACAGCTGCTTTTCCAACCATAATTGCCTCGTTTACATCTGTTAAACTTTGCAGATGAGCAGCTGATCTTTGAGTTGTACCGAGTTCAATATTTCTTGATGATATTCTCATTTCATTATTAATTATTTGAGCTAACTTAGAACTTACTCCACCAAGTTGAAAATGACCAAAAGCATCTTTTAAAGCTGAACTTGAACTAAGAAAAACACCTTCTTTATTACTTAACCCTTCTGACACAGCAACTAAACACTGTTGTTTTTTATCATAGACTTTTCTAACATCTTTTTTAAACTTTTCAATTGAAAAAGGAACCTCTGGTAAATAGATTAAATCCGGACCATATCCGTTTTTTGTAGCAACATATGCTGCCGCAGTAAGCCACCCAGCATGACGTCCCATAATTTCAACAATCGTTACTTTTCCTTTTGGATAGGCTAACATATCATAACTTACTTCCATAATTGTATTTATAATAAATTTTGCAGCACTACCATAACCCGGAGTATGATCAGTAAATGGTAAATCATTATCGATTGTTTTTGGCACTCCAATAATACGAACATCATATCCAACATGTTTCATATACTCAGATATTCTATCACAAGTATCCATTGAATCATTTCCACCATTATATAAGAAATAACGAATATTATATTTTTGGAAAATGTATAATAATCGAACATAATCTGTATCATCATCATTATAATCTTCCATTTTATATCTAACAGATCCAAAAGCAGAACCTGGAGAATGTTTTAATAGCTCAATATTTTCCTCATCTTGTTTATTTATAAAAATAAAATCTTCATTCAAAGCTCCTTGAATACCATGTTTCATCACTAAACATTCTTCAATTATATCTTGATTCTCTAAGGCTTCTTTTATTACTCCATATGCCGATGAATTAATAACACTAGTTGGCCCACCTGATTGTCCATATAGTAATTTTCCTTTTAATTTTTCCATAATAACAACTCCTTAATCATTTAATATTATCATATCACATTATGACAAAAATAAAACAGGTGTTATCAAATTATTGATAAAACCTGTTTTCTTAAACTACTTAGGCTCTAAACAGAAATATCTTTTTTAGTATACACTCGCCAAGTAATAAAACCTGATACTATAATTATTATTAATGAAAACAACATATAAAGAAGATCTAATTGTTTATCTACTGCAATTGATACAGCATTTACATATTCGAAAGGAGTAATGTATTTTAAAAATTCAAGATTCTCAGATACATTTGATACAATATCAATAGCGTACGTTCCCATTACAAGTCCTAAAGATATGCTCATTACCTTTCTTGATTTAACAACAAAAACACTTATCATTAAAGCAATTGAGGAAAAAATTAATTGAATAATAAACCCACCTAAGATATATAAAAACCAAATAAGCACTTCAAAATCACCTATAAGTGCAAATGCAATTAATGTCACAATTCCAAGTACTAAATTCATGAAAGTTAAATTTGCTATAATTACAGATGCTTTCCCAAATAACACTCTATTTCTTGATATTGGTTTTGATAACAAAAATTCTATTGTGCTATCATCCTCTTCTTTTGATAAAATACTCGATCCAAGAATCGCTGCATAACTACCACCAATTAATGTAACAAATAAGTACCCTTCAATTCCATACCAACCGTATGGTTCAGTCATATCTAATCCACCTTCGCCCATTCCGAAAGCTTCCATAAATCCTGAAGGGTAAGCTTCCATTAATGCTCCAATATCTTCCATCGTTGATGCGAAAGCTGGATACATAGCTAACATCATAACTGCAAGGCCAACTACAATAACTGTCCACAATAACAGGGATTTGAAATTTCTTTTAAATTCAGTCTCAATTAATAACTTCATTTTATTTCTCCTCCCTTTCATAATAGTGCATAAATATTTCTTCAAGTGTTGGTTCAGTAATTGTTAAATCTATTATTTCTTTTCCATGTAATAGATTTAATAATTCATTTACCTTCCCCGTATAAATAAAGGTATAAATATTACCAGTTTTTTTCATTTTAGCGATATGCGAGTTTTTAAGAACAATATCTCCATCAGCAATAATTCTTACATTTTTTGCTTGAGTTTTCATAATATCTTCAATCTTTTCTATCTTTACAAGATACCCTTCTTTAACAATTCCTACACGATCGCATATTCTTTGAACTTCACTTAAAATATGCGAAGAGAAAAAGATGGTTGCTCCTCTTTTGTGTTCTTCCTCAAGAAGATCAAAAAAGATTGTTTGCATTAAGGGATCAAGTCCACTTGTTGGTTCATCTAAAATTATGATTTTTGGATTGTGAATAAAAGCTTGAATAATCGCAACTTTTTTCTTATTACCAAAAGACAAATTTTCTATTTTTCTAGTTAAATCAAGCTCAAGTTTCTCAGCAAGATAATCTAGTTTTTCCTCATAGTCTACTTTATAAAATTTTCCAGAATATTCTAAAAATTTTCTAACAGTCATATCTTCATAATAATTGATTTCTCCAGCTATATATCCTACATGCTTTCTTATCTCTACTGTATCTTTAACAATATCTAAATCCATCATTGTACCACTACCACTTGTTGGAAAAATTAAATTAATTAATGTTCTAACGGTAGTTGATTTACCAGCACCATTAGGCCCAATAAACCCAAATATCTCTCCCTCTTTAATATCAAAAGAGACATCAATAATACCACGAGCATTCTTGTTATAATACTTTGTTAACTTTTCAAGATTAATCAATCAAATCATCTCCTGTCTAATTGTTAATTATGTTTATCTCTAACCCTTATTCTAATACATCTACTAATGTTAATCAAATTTTATTCTTTAACACTTCACATAATTAAATAAAAATATCAAATCTATTTAAGATTCGATATATTTATTCATTATCTATTATTCTTTTGGTTCTCTCTTTGCTTTACGTATTTTCATTATTGGCTTAATTTTCTTAACATAAAGAATCTTACTAGGAAAATATAGTATTACTCCTACAACGGCGAAAGGTGAAATAGCAGTAATTGCCAATCCTAAGAAACTACCAATAGCTACTAAAGTATCAAATGATACTACAAATACATCTCCTACTTTGATAAAGAATGTTCTATTTGTAGTAATTGTAGATAAATTACTTAAAGAGACAGAATGATCATCTTCTTCTGAATATATTTCGAATGAATAACTAGTATTCGAATCTAAATTATCAAGACTAAATTCAAGATAACTAATTCCATAAGCATCTTGTTCAAATGATTCAACTAAAACACCATTTTCTTTAACAATTAAATGTATTGTTGTTGTATTCTCACTTGTATTAAATACTTTAACAGAAATAAAGTCTGTTCCATAATCATTAACTTCTAGATAAGGTTTATCTGTTCTAGGTAATAATTCCACTACATCTTCTGTCTTTACCATAATTAAGTTAATTGTTGAATAATCAACTAAAGAATCATAAGTTGCTAGTTGAAGACCAATTTCATTTAGTTCTGTTTCAATATCAATTCTTTCAGCTTCGAGAGTCAAAATATCCTCTAAATCAACAGCAACTTCAATTAATTCTAATATTCTAACGTGTTGTGTTTCAAGAGCATCTTTTCTAGCTTCAAAAGTTGAATAAGAATTTGTAATATCTTCAGATGTTTTAGAGTAACTTACTAATTCTCCACTGTCTTTAATGTCATTAACAAAATCCATTAAATTCGTAGATAAAACTCTTATTGTTACTTCATATCTAGTTTCAGTTACTTCCTCTTCTTCGATGTAAGCATCATAAGTAACTAATTTACTTGTAATATTATCGTAAACAGTATCTAAATCATCAGCTAGTATTGCAAGATTTGCGATATAAATAATCTTTCGATTTGCCAGTACTGGATTATCCGCAAAATCAGCAATATTACCTCCAGAAGCATCATCATCAAAGTAACTAGGTGCTTCAGTGAGACCTTTGTCACTACCACCGTATACTTCGTCATTCAAGGTATAATCCGGACTGTCCTTCATACATCCAGATAATGTGAAAACTAAAACAAATAATAAAATAAAAGCAATTTTCTTCATTGTAAATCCCTCCTCATTCGATTTGTAAAATAAAAAAACTAACAACTATGAGTTGGTAGTTTATAATAAAAGATTTATTACTACTTCCCTCATTAAATCCTAACTTAATAATAACACGAAAACAGATTTTCGTAAATGTAATACACTATCAAATAAGTGTAGCTTACATGAAAAAATTTCTCCTATAATACTCATTCCTCTTTTATATCCTAACACATTTTAACATATTAGATTAAAAATGTAAAGAACACATGAATTAATACTCATGTGTTCTTTTAACGGCTTTATTTAGCGATATTTATGAAATATCAAGTTTGATAAATGGATGAATAAAACAATATAATGCAATTTGGATTAATGTAAATATTAATATGTATTCAAATGAAAATACATTTAGACTTTGAAAAAATTCACTAACTACTGTAACTGGTCTAAATACATCCCAAGATTGTAATCTTAAGAATCTTCCAATATAAATTCCTGTACTAGATAAGATGAAAATCGCAATAATTATTATCCAAGTAATTAGAATACTATAGTTTTCACTAAGAAATTGATGAATAATCTTTAAAGAATAACAAGCCATTATAACGGAAATAAAGGCACCTAAAAAAATATGTGTCAATGTTAAATAACCCATTAGGTTTTCAATATATATAAATCCTGTATACATTCCTACTTGATAATAAAATTCCTCACCACCAAGATGAATAAAATCTGTTATTACATAAAATGAGTTTGGAAAAAACAATAACCATATCAAAAATATAACAACCAGTATAATCTTATGTGATATTTCATTGTTTTCCTCTCTTCTTTTTATATTAAAAACAAAAGCCAAAAGCACTGGAATAAAAGCCAAAATTATATTCCATCCCAACATTATATTTAAAAAGCTATCCGTAATAAAGGTAACTATAATTGAAATAATCACATATATAATAACAGCACCTAATAAATGCCTTATCATTTTATTTCCTAATGCTTTGTTAATTATATCCATAGATAATTCACTCCCTTGATATATCGATTAAAAATTACTTGTATCAACAAGTTCATCAATATATCTAATTTCATCTAAAAATAAAGTATACAACTCGTTCATTTTTTGGATGTTTAAATTATATTGTTTTCTAATTTGCACAGTAGGAACATATGCAAAATGAATCTCATCTTTGGTAACACTTAAATATATTTTTTTTGCATTCAGATTTCTCTTTAATCTGTTTAGTGTTTCGATATACTTATATTCAAGATTTGACATGCTACTTTCTTCTTCAAGATAAACATTAATGTCTTTTATATCCTTATTCTTAATAAAATCAACACCTTTTAAATGAGGTTTAGAATGAGATCTAATTTGAAAATATTTAGAGCTACTTTGTTTTATCAAAAAATAAATGCCTGTAAAATGAGTTCTCTGGTTTTTACCACTTCCAGTAATAAAATTCGCATCAAATATATCAAATTTATTGTCATTAAGTGTTATTCCTGATATATGTCTTTTCACTTCAATACGGCAATGTCTTGAAAATAGTCCACCATTTTTATTAAATTCCCACTTCTCTTTTTCATAAGAAAAGTATTCATAGAATGTTCCTTTTTCCTGATTGATTTTATGATAGATTTCTTTATACAAATATTCAAATGCAGGTATATCACTTATTGTAAAAGTACTAACTAATAAGGCAATTGAAAGACCAATAAAAGCCATCCCTCCATAAATAATATATAAAGTCCAACCTGGACCTTTATCAAGAAAATTTGGTATCAAGGGAAGAATAATCATAACTATTAAAAACGCAAGAAAAATATAAGACCATATTTTACTTAATTTCTTACTTCTTTCTTTAGTCATTTTATTGTATTCTTTACATACTGCATCACATTCAGATGCTATATACATAATTTCACTTCCTTATCCTCGCATTACCTAAAAATTATATCATAATCATTCTGCTTATTACAAATAATCCTATCTGATCATTTATTTTTCAAGCGGTGGTCTAGGACCATAATATTGGTAATACCTTACTTCTATTCTTCCATTATATAATCTTCTTTGTTTATCAGCTTTTTTATTATAATAATCTTCAAACTCACTAAAAGATGTAAGAAAATATTTAGACCAAGTATCTAATTTAACAAATATATTCCCCATATCTCGATATAATTTTTTAACATAACTATCCTCATTTAATCTTTCACCATAGGGTGGGTTAGAAATGATTACTCCATAATTATTCTTATAGTCGACATCTCTAAAATCCTTATTACTAAATACTATACAATCATCTACTCCAGCTTCTTCAGCGTTTTCTATAGCTGCTTCTAAGTTCCTTTGATTAATATCTGAAGCTAAGATATTCAACTCTACTTCATGATCAATTGCCAAATAAGCTTTCTTTGTTTCTGTTTTCCAAATTGCTTCTCCAATTAACTTCCAATGCTTTGAAGCAAAATCTCTATTCAACCCAGGAGCAATATTTCTACCAATCATTGCGGCTTCAATTGGAATGGTACCTGAACCACAAAAAGTATCATAAAGTATTCTATCTTTATTCCAAAAACTGAGTAAGATTAGACTTGCTGCCAATGTTTCTTTTAACGGAGCTTCAACAGTCTTTACTCGATAACCTCTTTTATGTAATGCTACTCCGGAAGTATCAATTGTTAATGTTGCAATATCTTTAAGAATTGATATTAAAACAGTATAATCTGCCCCAGTTTCTTCTAACCATGAAACCGAGTATTTTTTCTTTAGATTTTCAGCTATAGATTTTTTTACAATTGCTTGGCAATCAGATATACTAAATAGTTTTGATTTTACAGATTTACCATTAACAGTAAACTTTCCATCAATTTCAATAATTTTAGACCAATCTAATTCATTAGTTTTATCAAATAACTCATCAAAAGTTAAGGCTTTAAATTCACCAACTTTTAAGAGAACTCTGTCAGCACTTCTAAGCCACAAATTTGCTTTAGCAATGCCTGCAGCATCACTTAAAAAGGTAACTTTACCATTTTCTGTTTTTAGTATTTTATATCCTAAATTAGTGATTTCTCTTTTTACAACCGCTTCAATTCCAAAGGTTGTTGTTGCAATAAGTTCATATTGTTCCATAATGTCCTCCGAGTTTTCATATGTAAAATTCTAACTTAATTTAATTATAGCATTGTAAAACAATAAATCAAAAAGGCCTTATTATTTTATTTATTGTTTTGATGACTGAATTATTTCTTCTATAACATAAGAATAGTTTAACATCTCTTTTCTTCCCAACTCATTTAACTGATATATCCCTCTATCCACTCTATCAAACCAATTATAGTAATTATTTTGTAATATTGAAGCACACTTATAATCCAATGTTAAAGCTTTTATTTCCTTAATTGACAAAGGTCCATTTTGTAAGTAGTACGCAATCATCAACGTTCTTTCCCTATAAGCAGTGATTATTTTTGTTTTAGTTACCCCTCCAGTGTTAAATGCAGTATGTCTTTGTTCAAATTCCTTTAATAATCTTCTTTTCTTTATCTTGTTCTTTCTTAAAGAATAGTTTTTCGGGTCTAAAAATGTTTCTACAATATCTTTGTTAATATTCACAAATATTAATCCTAATTGCAATCTTCTAACTAAGTGCATTTTTTCTCTAAATTGTTTTGATCGAAGCTGTTTGATTGTTGGTTTTTCAACGGCAAGATAAACATAATCACAAATCCTTTGTCTTTTACATCCTTGATACATTAAGGTTGTGTTAAGTGTTTTTTTCATTTCAACGATAATGATTAAGTCGTCTTTTTTTATTGTAATATCAGTATCTAAGACCTCTGCCTTAACTTCATATCCTAACTCCTTAAAATGTCGTTTAAGGCTTTGGTACATATCTTTTTCTAACATACTTAAACACTCCTAACATAATTGTTTGTAACATAAGTTACTTTTTTAAAATATGCATTATTGTTTATCTACAGTGAATATTCATAAGGATAATAAACATATATTTATATCTTACATGCTTATTATACACTATAATCTTTCATATTATTATCATCAAAAAAAACAGCAAATATTATAGCTGTTTTTTGTATATAAGATTTTAACGACTTCTACCTCCGCCGCCTCCACCACCAAAACTACCTCCACCAGATCTTCCAGATCCAGACGATCTATATGAACGAGCAACTGAGGCTCTATATGCCTTTTTATATGAGTAATTCATAGTGTGAATGAAATGCCCGTATCGATAACTTGTATGCTTATATCCTACGCCTAAATACTTAGATTCTCTCGCAATTTCCTCTGTCATTGGTAATTTTACACTTAATTGTTCCATTACTCTATCAGCAAAGCCAAATGTAGTTGCGTATATAATACTGTGTTCCCAAAAATCAACACTACTCATATTATATGTTTTTAATTCATTTGATTGTAATAAATAATTATTGTAAGCTTTCCATTTATTATATAATTCTTGTCCTTTTTCACTTCTCAGTTTTCTTGTATTAACAAATACTTGATAAAGAATAATTACTGTAACTGATACAAGATAGCTAATTATTAAATTAATTCCATATATACTATATAAGACCAGACTTCCAACTAATAAAGCAATAGGTATTATAGTAAATAAGTGAGCAATTTTCTTATGATCGTCTATCTTTTTATCAAAGAATTCATT
>JAUVLT010000042.1 GCA_030600605.1 Mycoplasmatota bacterium | reverse complement strand
ATATTCCTAAAAATCAAGCAATGGATAGTTAAAGATCAAGAAGATAAAGTTAGTGTTACCGGAGATGAACTTGAAACAATTATTGATACTATGGAAGAAGAAGGATCTATTGATGAAGACGAAGCTGAGATGCTTCAAAGTGTACTGGATTTAAATGAACGAAAAATATATGAAATTATGACTTCAAGAGTAGACATGGTGGCAATTGATATTGAAGATAGTGTTGAAGAAATAAAAGAAATTTTCTTTAAATACCAATTTTCAAGAATACCAGTTTTTGAAGGTAATAGAGATAATGTTATTGGGATATTATATGAACGAGATTTTTTCACCAAATTAATTAAAGGTGAAAAAATCAATATACGTGAACTTGTTAGAGAACCATTTTACGTATCTACAACAATGCGTGTTGATACATTAATTGAAACCTTACAAAGAGAATCTTTCCATATTGCAATTGTTAGTGATGAGTATGGTGGTACAAGTGGTATTGTAACGATGGAAGATGCTTTAGAAGAACTAGTAGGGGAAATCTATGATGAACATGATAAAAAAGTTGATGAGTTTATTCAGCCATTAAAAGAAAACAAATATGGGATAAACGCTGAAATTGATTTAGAGGATTTATATGATGATTTACAGTTAGGAAAACATCCAAAATCACATTATTCTAGTTTATCAGGATGGCTTTATGAAATGATTGAAGATATTCCTGAAGTAGATGATTCATATACTTATATTCAAGAAATCATAAATTATAATCACGATGAAGAAGAACCAAAAAAATTACGTTTAAAATTCGTTGTTAAAGATATAAAAGATCGTCGTATTAATTATGTTCATTTAACAATTGAAGAAATGCATGAAGAATAAAAGAGGGGTTCCCTCTTTTTATCTAGGAGTTGATTATTATGGAGAGATTACAAAAAGTTATTGCTAATAGTGGGTATACATCAAGAAGGAAAGCTGAAGATTTGATTACCCAAGGTAAAGTAAAAGTAAATAATAAAATCGTAACTGAACTCGGTACAAAAGTTACTTCTAAAGACATCATTCATGTTGAAGGAAAACTTATTCAAACTGAAGAAAAAGTGTATTATGTTCTTTATAAACCAGAAGGATATGTCAGTACTACAAGTGATGAATTCGGGAGAAAAACTGTTTTAGATTTAGTTTCCACTACAAAAAGAGTTTACCCTGTAGGTAGACTAGATTATGATACTTCTGGGGTATTATTACTTACTAATGATGGTGAATTCACAAATATAATGACTAGTCCTAAAAACCACGTTGAGAAAGAGTATCGTGTTAGATTATCAGGACTACTTCGCAAAGAAGAATCAACATTAATATGTCGAGGGATTCAACTAGATACTTATAAAACAAAAAAAGCAAAAATCAGAGATGTTTCATACAATAAAAAGAATCTTACAACCTTAGCGACAATTATTATTACTGAAGGGAAATATCATCAAGTTAAAAAGATGTTTGAATTTACTGGGCATAAAGTCCTAAAATTAAAACGAGTAAGATTTGGATTTGTAACTTTAGATCATATGAAAATTGGGGAACATCGATTACTTAAACCTTATGAATTAAAACAACTTAGAAATTTAGTGAAATAACACTTTATGAAAATAAGGTGTTTTTTATAAATATCTTCTAATATTAAATTTAAAATATATTATGATATTAATGTCTTTTTTGATATAATGAAAAATGATGCAAAGAGGTGAAACTATGAAAGGCACGCAAATAGCTATTGACGGCCCAGCTGGAGCTGGAAAGAGTACAATCGCAAAACTAATCGCAAAAAATCTTAATTATATTTACATCGATACCGGTGCAATGTATCGAGCAATTACCTTAAAAGCTTTAAATTTAGGTATCGATATGCATGATGAAAGATTATTTGAATTTATGAAAAAGACCACATTTGCTTTTGTCAATGGAAAACTATTTATGGATGATATTGATGTATCTCATGAAATTAGAGAAACAAAAGTGTCTAATAATGTTTCTTTAGTATCCTCTTATTTTACAGTTAGAAAAGAATTAGTTGCCAAACAACAAGAGATGGCCAGAAATCATGATGTGGTTATGGATGGAAGAGATATCGGCTATAAAGTTTTACCAGATGCTGATTTTAAATTTTTCTTAACAGCTTCAATTAAGAAACGTGCTGAAAGAAGACATCTAGATAATTTAGAACGTGGAATAGAAAGTGATATTTTCGTAATAGAAATTGAAATTGAAAGAAGAGACTATCTTGATACAACAAGAATACATAGCCCCTTAAAAGCTGCTGCAGATGCCGTAATGGTTGACACATCAGATTTAAATATAGAACAAGTTGTAGAATTGATAACGCAAAGAGTTAGAGAGGAAGATAAACATGGATTTTGAAATGAAAAAAGTAAAAGTAGGAATGGTAGTTGAGGGAGTAGTATTTCATGTAACTGATGAATCAGTATATCTTGATATCAAAGCATTTTCAGAAGGAGTAATTCATAAAAAAGCATTAACTTTAGAAGAAATTACTTCATGTAAAGACATTTGTAAAATTGGTGATGTTATTAAAGCTAAGATTAGACGTATTGATAATGATGACCAACAAATCTTACTTTCAAGAATTGATATATTAAGAGAAGAAAAAAGAGAAAAATTCGGGGATTTAGCTGGAAAAAGCACTCGTATCAAAGCAAAAGTTAAACAAGTCACAAGAGGTGGACTTGTTGTAGTGCATGAAGGTGTTGAAATGTTTATGCCAACATCACAAATTGATATAAAAAATATAAACCCTGAAGATTTTAAAGATATGGTTTTAGAATGTAAAGTTATTGAAAAAGACTATCGCAAAATTATTGTTTCAAGAAAAAGAGTATTAGAAGAAGATTTAAGAGCTGCTAGACAAGCTGAATTTGAAACATTTAAACTAGGACAAGTTCTTGAAGGAAAAATTGTTAAGATAACTGATTTTGGTGCTTTTGTATCACTAGGCGTAATAGAAGGTCTTGTGCATATATCACAAATTTCTCATCATCAAGTTAAAAAAGTAACAGATGTTTTAACTGAAGGAGAAACAGTAAAAGTTGAAATCATTAGATTAGATAAAAAACGTGTTGGACTAAGTATGAAAAAACTACTTGAAACACCTTGGCAACTTTATGCGAGGGAGCATAAAGTTGGTGATAAAGTTACTGGTAAAATTATTCGTAAAATGGCTAAAGGAATGCTTGTTGAAGTATCACGTGATGTTATTGGATTAATCAGTAGTAGAGACTACTCATGGGATCCAAAAACTAATCTAGCTGGAGAAGTAGAAGTTGGCACTGAAATTGAACTACAAATATTAAGTATCGATATCGAAGCTAGAAAAATGGGATTATCTAAAAAACATTTATCATATAATCCTTGGAATGATGTTTCCGTAAAAGTTGGTGAAGAAATTTCAGGAACTATCGAAGAACTTCAAACAAAAGGAGCATTAGTTAAAATCCAAGGTGTAAATGCTTTTTTACCTATTGGTGAAATTAGCCTTAATCGCGTTGACAAAGTAAGTGATGTTTTAAAATTTGAAGAAGTTATAAAAGTTGTTGTTTTAGAAGTTGACAAAAGAGGTTGGAAAATGGTAGTAAGTATCAAACAACTTCTAGACCAAAAACAAAAGAAAGAATTTTCAGATTATTTAAAAACAGAAGAAAAAGCTAAGCAAACAACACTTGGTGATTTATTTGGAGAAAAATTAAAAGAATTTAAATAAAAGGAATTGGTAATATGTTACCTACAGTCGCAATAGTTGGTCGACCTAATGTTGGTAAATCAACACTGTTTAATAGAATTATTGGTAGCCGTTTAGCAATTACTGATGACGAACCTGGAATAACAAGGGACCGTCTTTATAGTAAAGGTGAATGGTTAACAAGACAATTTAATATAATTGATACAGGTGGCATCGACTTTGAAGATGCCCCTTTTATCCATGAAATTAAATCACAAACAGAAATTGCGATTGAAGAAGCAGATTTAATTATCCTTGTATGCGACATTAGAACAGGTATCACAGATGAAGATATGTTTATCGCTAGAATGCTTTATAAAGCGAAAAAACCTGTAGTGATAGCTTTAAATAAAGCTGATGATATTCTCTTAACTGATACAATGTATGAGTTTTATTCACTTGGATTAGGAGATCCAGTTCCAGTAAGTAGTAAACATGGAGTTGGAATGGGAGATTTACTTGATAAGATTGTTCATGATTTACCAGTTATCGAAGACATTGAGTATTCTGAAGATAGAATTAAACTCTGTATAATTGGTCGACCAAACGTTGGTAAATCATCCTTAACTAATTCACTTTTAGGAGAAAAAAGAGTAATTGTTTCTGAGATTGAAGGAACTACAAGAGATTCTATTGACAGTCTTTTTTCATATGATAATCAAGACTACGTTGTAATAGATACAGCAGGATTACGAAAAAAAGGAAAAGTATATGAAAACGCTGAAAAATATAGCGTTTTAAGAGCTTTAAGTGCCATTGATAGAAGTGATATTTGTCTAATCTTAATTGACGCTGAAACAGGAATTAGAGAACAAGATAAAAGAATAGCTGGGTATGCAGTAGATGCTGGAAAAGGTATTATCCTTGTTGTAAATAAATGGGACACAGTTAACAAAGATACAAAGACAATGGGACGTTGGGAAAAAGAGATAAGATCTCATTTTCAGTTTGTTACATACGCTCCAATTATCTTTTTATCAGCATTAACTCATCAAAGAGTAAAAACATTATTTCCAAACATCAAACAGGTCTTTGAAAACTATAGTAGAAGAGTTCAAACAAGTGTTATGAATGATGTTATCTTAGATGCAATGTATGTTAATCCACCTAAAAAACATAATGGACAAGTATTAAAAGTATACTACGCAACACAAGTTGCTAGTAAACCACCAACATTTGTGTTATTTGTTAATGATGATAATGTAATGCATTTCAGTTACCGAAGATATTTACATAATCGCTTACGCGAATCATTTAATTTTGAAGGAACACCAATAAAATTAATTTTAAGAAAGCGTGATTAGCATGAAAATAACTATTATTGGAGGAGGATCTTGGGGACTTGCCTTATCAAAAGTTTTAAGTGATAATTCTCATCAAGTTCTTGTTTATGATGTTAATAAAAAAATTGTTAACAAAATTAATAAACTTCATATTTGTCTCCAATTAAACGAAGATATCCCTAAAGATATTAAAGCAACCACAGATATTGAAAAAGCAATTAATTATTCAGATACATTACTATTTGTAGTACCAACAAAAGTACTCCGACTAGCAATCTCAGATACTGTGAAATATTTAAAATCTCCAAAACTTTTTGTCAATGCTGCAAAAGGGATTGAACCTGATACATTTTTGCGAATATCAGAGATATTTGCTGAGATGATTCCAAGTAAATATTTAAAAGGATTTGTATCACTTAGTGGACCGAGTCATGCTGAAGAAGTCATCAAAGGATTAACAACAGCAATTACTGCTTCAAGTGAAAAAGAAGCAGATGCAGTTTTTATTCAAGACTTATTTCATAACACTCAATTTTTTAGAGTTTATACATCAACTGATCTTAAGGGAGCAGAGATGGGCGGAGCATTAAAAAATATTTTTGCACTGGCTTCAGGATTAATTGCGGGTAAAGGACTTGGAGATAATGCGAGAGCTGCATTAATTACTAGAGGACTCGTAGAAATGAAGAAATTTTACGAAATTTACGGCGCAGACACCAAAAGTTTGATGGGATTAACCGGAATTGGTGATTTAATTGTAACTTGTACTAGTCCCCATTCTCGTAACTTTCAAGCTGGATATAAGATTGGTCATGGAAAAGATTTAGAAGAAACATTAAATTCAATGACAATGGTTGTTGAGGGAATTAGAACTTGTGAAGCAGCTTATAAATTTGCAAAAACAAAAAACCTAGATATGCCTATAATTAGCGCTATATACGAAGTTTTATTTAACAAAATGGACTCAGATGAGGCAACTAAAATGCTTCTTGGTAGAAGCTCAAAGGCAGAGTAAATTTCTCAATATATGAGTAAACAATCATTTGAAAGGGACTTTATTTAGTATTATGGCCGAGCATAGATATTGACCACAAATTTTATCAATTTGTGGTTTTTGTATGGAGAAAACTGAAAATGTCTTGCAATAAAGCCGTATACTTGCTATAATGTAGATAGTAAAAAATTTAAAGGAGGTAATGATATGAACAAAACTGAATTAATTTCAAGAATTGCAGAAGTATCAGGATTAACAAAGAAAGATTCTGAATTAGCTTTAAATTCTACATTAAAAGCTATTCAATCATCATTAGTTGCAGGGGAAAAAGTTGTACTTACAGGGTTTGGGACTTTTGAAGTAAGAGACCGTAAAGCAAGAGTTGGTCATAACCCAAGAACTAACGAAAAAATTAATATTCCTGCACAAAAATCGCCTGCTTTCAAAGCTGGTAAAGTTTTAAAAGACGCAGTTAGATAATATTTATTAAAAATAAAAAAAATACTACATTTAATTGTGGTATTTTTTTTGCTTTTATGGTATTTTTTTTATGTATGTTGAGGAGGTGGTTGTGATTAATTTGAAAAAGTATTTACAATTTGGAAATGGTATTAGTAGTTCCATTTTTATTGCGGTATTATTAAATGATACAAAATACATTGTAAAATATTTTGAATCAGGTAGTGATGTCTTTATTCAAGATGAAAGATCACAAACACTTTTGCATTTAGCTGCTAGAAACAAATCATTTGAGGCTATGGAATTATTACTATTATTAGGACTTAATCCCGATATTGGAGACAAATACAATGAAACACCATTACATATATCAGCATTTATGGGCGCAACAAAGTTAGTAAAATTATTACTTGATAATAACGCTGATCCAAATCATTTAAACAATTCAAAACAAACACCACTTCATCGAGCAGCTTTTAAAGGAAGCGTTGAAGTAATCTCTTTACTTTTAGATTATCACGCTAATATTTACGCTGTAGACGAGAATCGAACTTCAATGATTCAATACGCAGTTAGAAGTAAAAAGATTAAGGGAGTTCAGTTATTAGTTGAAAAAGGAGCAATAGTTAACTCACTTGATATTAGAAATCAATCAACACATCATTATGCTGCATTATATTCAACAGTAGACATCGCTTCATATTTGATTGAATTAGGAGTTAATCCTTATTCTAAGAATAATTATTTATTTACTCCACTTCATTTAGCGATTGAACATCCACATACTGATATGGTTTCTTTATTTTTAGAACATGGCTTAACAAGTTATGATAAAAATAAGTTTAATCAATCACCATATGATCTAGCAATGCTTAAAAATCGTTATGAATCTGTTGAAATATTTAATAAACTAAAAAATGATAAAGATTATCAATCAAAACTAAGGAAAAACGCTCTAACATTTAGTATTGTTATGAATGAATTTGATAAAGCAGATTCTTTAATCCCAATAACTAATGTAGATGAACCAGATATCTTTGGTAATACCGCATTGTTTTATGCGATTATGAATAGAGAATCATATTTAGTTGAACAATTACTAAAGCATAATGCTTCAATTTATCATATTGATTCTTATAAAGAAGATGCTATTTATTATGCTACTATCGTAGGAGATTTAGATATTATTAAACATCTTCAACAAGGAGATATTGATTATAAGAAGTTATATGGTGGATATACTGTGCTAGAACTAGCAAAGTATAACCAAAATACAGAAGTTTATGAAATATTAAAAAAAGGTTCACTTCGCTAATGAAGTGAACCTTTTAAAATTCAAATATCATCAATAATGTTACCATTAAATTGATTAAGAAATGGACTATAATTGGAACATAAATATTTTTATTACCAATAATATAAAATACTCCTAAGATAACTCCTAGTCCAGAGTAGTAAATAATTTGGACGAAGTCACCAGTTGTTACATGAATAAGTCCAAAGACAAGACTACTAATAAAGATGGCAATTCCAGATACTAGTACCTTATGGACAATATATTTTAATTTCCCTTTTTCATAAGGGTTTTTAAAATCAAAAATCCCAAATATTGCTTTTCTAAAAACTAGTTCTTCAACGAGTGGCGCAAGCATTACTGCGAAGATGAATAAAGATATCTTATCAAATAGTGATCCTTCCATTAACATATTTAAAGCTTCTTGATTCTCACTTGTTTCTGTAACTCCAAAATATTCCATTATCGTTGTGCTTGCCGCAGCAGCAGCTAACATTGATGAAAATCCTAAGACAATAATTAGAAATATTTTACGCCAATGTTTTATTAAGTAATTGAATTGCTCAATAAAATACTCCTTAAACAAGATAAGAAAGATGAAGAACAATGAAAGATAAAGAGCTAAATTTGTTATACTACTAAATGTAGTGAATAAAGCATCATCATCTAATATTTCTGGATAAATTGAAACTGATAATAATTGGAATGCGGTAATAGTAATCATTAATAGAATATAAATGAATAAAATTGTAAAGTTCATACTCTTTTTAAGCATTGTACCACCTCTAGTGACAATTATATCATAGTATTGTATAATATATATAGAGAAAAATGCCTTTAATTATTTGACATATGAGAATATAGTTGGTATTATATAAAAAGCCAAGAAAACAATTATTAATTGGTTCAAAATCTAATGAAATAAGGGTGGTAAATATGGCGAAAAAATCATTTGCAGTTATTGGAATGGGACGTTTTGGACAAAGCGTTGTTGAAGAGTTAATAAGAAAAGATGTAGATGTATTAGTTATTGATAAAGATCCAGAAGTAATTGCTAAGATGAGTAAAATAGCAACTCATGCAGTTACACTAGATACAACAGATGCACTTGCTTTAAAAGAAGTAGGTATTTCAAGTGTTGATCATGTTATTGTGGCGATAGGTGAACAAATTCAAAGTAGTATTTTAACAACCTTAGTCTTAAAAGATTTAGGAGTTAAAACAATTACGGTAAAAGTTCAAAATGAAGATCACGCTAAAGTAGTATTAAAACTTGGAGCTGATGAAATAGTCCAGCCAGAACAACAATCAGGAAAAAGATTAGCTAGTAAAATAGTATCTGATAATGTGTTAGATTATATTGACTTAAATGAAAGTCATAGTTTTATTGTTGTATATGTAACTGAAAAGATTATTGATTCGACAATAATTAATTTAGATGTTAGAAACAAATTTAATATAAACGTAGTAGCAATTAGAAGAAATGGAAATATTATTATTCCTAGCGCAGCTGATGTTATTGAAGAAAAAGATCAGTTACTTCTAATCGGAAAAAATACAGATTTAGATAAATTTAATGTTTGGTTAAGAAAATAAGCTTGAAAGCTTATTTTTTTTATGTTTTAACGATAGTAAGAGAACAACGGTCTCCAACACCGTTGAGACTATAAAGAATACATATAAACAATTAAAAAGGAGGATTTTTTATGACTAAATTATTAGATGTTGTTTTACTGATTTTAGGATTCATAATTTTGGTGATGGTTTTTATTACTTCAATCATTGAAGCAAGACCAGAATTTTTTAATCTTGTTTCATTGTCTATAATAGGTTCAACATTTTTTCTAGCTGGATATTACGGGTTTAAACAATAATTTCTGGTGCATTTTCGGTCTCCAACAACGTTAGTAGGGGTTCGAATCCTGTCACCCCTGCCATTTATAAAGTAAAGAAGCCAAATTAGGCTTCTTTTTTGATAATTTGAAATCTCATTTAAAAGGGGTATAATAGAATTAGGTATTATTAATAGGAGGGATATTATGAATAGAAAAGATAATAAGGGAGTAGAAAAAGGGAATATAATGTCATCGTTTCTTGTCGTATTAATTATAGGGATAATCTCTATAGGAATTATAATCATTTACATTATTGGTTATGGAGATCAAGAAAAATATTATGGAATGCCTTTTATACTTTTGCTATATACAATTGCTGCTGGATTTTCAATTGTTAAGATTATTAAATATATTAAGTATCTAAAATACAAAAACATTTATGAGAAAAGTAGTTACTTTCTAGAAACAAAATTTCCGTATAGTGAATTATATAAAACGAGTGGCCTGTGGTTTGAGGCATATGTTTATAATGAACTAATATATGAGTTTGGAAAAGATTCATTAATTCTATTAAATTTAATTATTCCAAGATTAGATTCTATTAATGAATTTTCTGAAATAGACATATTGATGTTCCACAAATCTGGAATTTATTGTTTGGAACTTAAAGATATAGAAGGATACATTTATGGTAATATCACTTCAAGTAAGTGGAATATTGGATATAAATATATATAATCAGTAACAGGAAATGACGAATCAGAAGTTTCTG